>NZ_JBOZRT010000155.1:0-249667 GCF_050789165.1 Azospirillum sp. | reverse complement strand
TGAACAAGCCGATCTACGCGCGCACCGCGGCCTACGGCCACTTCGGCCGCGAGCCGGACGCCGACGGCGGCTTCTCCTGGGAAAAGACCGATCTGGTGAACGACCTGCGCAACGCCTTCTTCTGATAGCAAGCGCATCGTGGTATCGAGCGCAGGGGCCTTCGGGCCCCTGCGTTTGTTTTTGGGAACGACCTGAACTTTCCCTTCTTTTCCGTCATCCCCGCCTTCGCGGGGATGACGGTTGAAGGAAGGTGTGCGCCTCATGGAAATGTGCCGTTCATGACCGAAGACACCTCCCCGGATTCCACCCAAGACCCCACCCGCCGCCTGTACGGCCGGCGCAAGGGCCGGCCGCTGCGCAAGCGCAAGTCCGGCCTGATCGACACGCTGCTGCCCGCGCTCACCATCCCGGTGCCGCAGCCGGGCGAGCGCCTCGACCCGAAGGCGCTGTTTTCCCGTCCGGTGGACGAGGCGTGGTTGGAGGTCGGTTTCGGCAGCGGCCACCACCTCGCCTGGCAGGCGGAGCACAACCGCGCGATCGGCCACATCGGCGCCGAGCCGTTCGTCAACGGCGTCGCCGGCCTGCTGGCGCTGGTGGATCAGGCGAATCTGGACAATGTCCGCGTCCTGCCGGACGACGCCCGCCCGTTGCTCGACGCGCTGCCTGACCAGTCGATCGGCCGCGCCTTCGTGCTGTTCGCCGACCCCTGGCCGAAGAAGCGCCATTGGGAGCGCCGCTTCATCGGGCCGGCGAACCTGGAGAAGCTGGCGCGCGTGCTGAAGGACGGGGCGGAGCTGCGGCTGGCCAGCGACGACATGGGGCTGGTGCGCTGGATGCTGGAGCACACGGTGAAGCACCCGGCCTTCGAGTGGACCGCCCGGTCGCCGCGCGACTGGCGCGAGCGCCCCGCCGACTGGCCGCCCACCCGCTACGAGCAGAAGGCCATCGAGGCCGGGCGCAAGCCGGTGTTCCTGCGGTTCGTCAGGAAGGCCCGGGCGTGAGCGGCTCGTCGGGCCTGAAGGTGACGTTGCGATAGAGGGTGGCGAGCGGCACCTCCAGGTCCGGCCACGGGATCCGCAGCACCGCCTCCGGTCCGACGAGGTCTTCCGGTCCGCGCCAGCTGCCTCACGCGCCCGGCTCCAACGCCTCCACCACCGGCGCGCCGTAGTGCCCCACCGTCGGGAACGGGTCGTAGAAGTGGTGAAGTAAGGCCTTCCAGCGGGTATAGCGGTCCGAACCGCGGAAGCCCACCTCATGGTCCTCCACGGCGCGCCAGCGCACCAGCAGCAGGTAG
Organism: Azospirillum sp.; assembly: GCF_050789165.1. NCBI lineage: Bacteria > Pseudomonadati > Pseudomonadota > Alphaproteobacteria > Rhodospirillales > Azospirillaceae > Azospirillum > Azospirillum sp. The sequence continues at coordinate 248,373 of NZ_JBOZRT010000155.1, read as the reverse complement.
CGGTCCGCCGCCTCCAGGCAGGGGCGCGCCTCCATCCCCAGGAAGCCGGGCGTGGCCGCGATCAGCGGCGTTGCCTCGGCCATGGCGCGTTCGAAGGCGCCGCTCTGGCCGGGGCGGACGGAGAGGATGGCGAGTTCGACGATCACGGGCGGGCGCCTCCGGCTGGTGGGACGCTGCCCAGCGTACAGTATCCTGCCTGGGCCGGGAAAAGGGCTTGCAGCCCGCCGAAAGACGGCTATATTCGAAACCGAAATCCCATACGGCTTGGCGGCCCGAGCGATCGGGCCGGCGAGACGCTTTGCGGGTGCGCCTTGGCGCACCTATTTTTTTAATCTGGCGTGTGGAATCCCCTGGGGACGCGCTCCGGGGCAGGCTTGGTGGAATGGACGCAACCGGTCGGATCGAGCAGATCATCACCCCTTCGGTCGAGGCCCTCGGCTACGAGATCGTGCGGGTGCTCCTGTTGGGCGGGCAACGCCCGACGCTGCAGATCATGGCCGAGCGCACCGACGGCGCCCCCATGACCGTGGAGGACTGCGCCGACATCAGCCGCTCCGTGTCGGCGCTCCTCGACGTCGAGGATCCCATCGCCGGGGCCTACACGCTGGAGGTCAGCTCGCCCGGTCTCGACCGGCCGCTGACCCGGCTCAAGGACTTCGAGCGCTTCGCCGGCTTCACGGCGAAGCTCGAGACGCGCCTCGCGATCGACGGTCGCAAGCGCTTCAAGGGCACGCTGAAGGGCGTCGAGGGCGAGGAGATCATCCTCGACGCCGAAGGCGGCCCGGCGCGCGTGACCTTCGACAACGTGCTCCGCGCCAAGCTGGTGATCACGGACGAGCTTCTCCGCGCCGCCGGCGGCCAGGAACAGGGGTGACCGGACCGCATCCGGTCCGGGAAAGAACAACGGTCAGTCCAGGAAGTATGACGGATGGAACTGCTGCAAGTCGCTGACGCGGTTGCCCGCGAAAAGAACATCGACCGGGACGAGGTCCTGGAGGCGATGGAGCAGGCGATCCAGAAGGCCGGTCGCTCGAAGTACGGCCACGAGCACGACATCCGCGCGCGCATCGACCGCAAGACCGGCGACATCCACCTCGCCCGCTACCTCGAGGTCGTCGAGACCGTCGAGAACGAGGCGACGCAGGTGAGCCTGGCCTATGGCCAGAAGCAGCGGCCGCCCAAGGGCCTCGGCGAGTTCATCATCGACCAGCTGCCGCCCATCGACTTCGGCCGCATCGCCGCGCAGACCGCCAAGCAGGTCATCGTCCAGAAGGTCCGCGACGCCGAGCGCAAGCGCCAGTTCAACGAGTACAAGGACCGCATCGGCGAGGTCGTCAACGGCCTGGTCAAGCGCGTCGAGTACGGCAACGTCACCGTGGACCTGGGCCGCGCCGAGGCGATCCTGCGCCGCGACGAGCTGCTGCCGCGCGAGCACTTCAAGAACGGCGACCGCGTGCGCGCCTACATCTACGACGTGCGCGAGGAGGCCCGCGGGCCGCAGATCTTCCTGTCCCGCACGCATCCGATGTTCATGGCGAAGCTGTTCGCCCAGGAAGTGCCGGAGATCTACGACGGCATCATCGAGATCCGCGCCGTGGCGCGCGATCCGGGCAGCCGCGCCAAGATCGCCGTGGTCAGCCACGACAGCTCCATCGACCCGGTCGGCGCCTGCGTCGGCATGCGCGGCAGCCGCGTCCAGGCGGTGGTCGGCGAACTGCAGGGCGAGAAGATCGACATCATCCCGTTCAACAACGACGCCGCCACCTTCGTGGTGAACGCGCTGGCCCCCGCCGAGGTGGCCAAGGTCGTGCTGGACGAGGAAGGCCGCCGCATCGAGGTGGTGGTGCCGGACGACCAGCTGTCGCTGGCCATCGGCCGCCGCGGCCAGAACGTGCGCCTCGCCACCATGCTGACCGGCTGGGACATCGACATCCTGACCGAGCAGGAGGAGTCGGAGCGCCGCACCGAGGAGTTCCGCACCCGCTCGCAGCTGTTCATCGACGGCCTCGACGTGGACGACGTGATCGCCCATCTTCTGGTCGCCGAGGGCTTCAGCTCGGTCGAGGAGATCGCCTACGTCGAGACCGAGGAGCTCGCCGAGATCGAGGGCTTCGACGAGGACGTGGCCAACGAGCTGAAGCAGCGCGCCCTGAGCTTCCTCGAGGAGCAGGACGCCCGCGCCGACGCCCGCCGCCGCGAGCTGGGCGTCGAGGACGCGCTGGCCGAGGTGTCCGGCTTGACCGCGTCTCAGCTGGTCAAGCTGGGCGAAGGCGGCGTCAAGACGCTGGACGATCTGGCCGATCTGGCCGGCGACGAGCTGCGCGACATGCTCGGCAAGGACGGCCCGTCCGAGGACGAGGCGAACGAGATCATCATGGCCGCCCGTGCGCACTGGTTCGACGGTGAGGGCGACGGCGCCGCGGCGCCGCAGCCCGCCCCCGGCGGCGGCGCGCAGCCGGCGGCCGAGTAACGGTTCGAGGAAGCAACGCAAGGGATGGCAGGCCAGACCGACGCGATCGAGCAGGACCACGGTGCCGAGCCGGCGCACGAGGCGGACAAGGAGAAGGGTCCGCTTCGCCGCTGCATCGCCACCGGGGCGGTCCAGCCCAAGGACGGCATGATCCGCTTCGGGATCGCGCCGGACGGGGAGGTCGTGCCGGACCTGGAGGAACGCCTGCCCGGCCGCGGCCTGTGGCTGACCGCCGAGCGCGCCGCCCTTGACAAGGCGGTGTCCAAAGGCCTGTTCTCCAAGGCGGCCCGGCGCGCCGTCCGGCCGCCCGCCGATCTGGCGGACCGGTTGGCGCGGCTGCTGCGCCGGCGCTGTCTCGACCAGATCGGGCTGGCGCGCCGCGCCGGCCAGGCGGTGGCGGGGTTCGAGAAGGTCCGCGAGGCGCTGAAGGGCGGCCGCGTCGGCACCAAGGGACCGCCGCCGGGGCTTCTGCTGGAGGCGGCCGACGGGTCACCCGACCAGCGCGGCAAGGTGACGGCGCTGGCGCCGGGCCTGCCGGTACTGGATCTCTTCGAGTCGGCGGACCTCGCCGCCGCGCTCGGACGCGATCACGCCGTCCATGCCGTCGTCGCGGCTGGCCGGCTGGCCGACGGGTTGAGCCGCGATGCGGCTCGGCTCAGGGGCATTGAAGGAATGACCGACGGCACGGTGCCGGCGGACCATGGCAAGCAACGTATTTAACTGACCGGATCCGATGACCGACAGCAACGACCAGGACCACAAGAAAGTCTTGCACCTCAACGCCGGTGGCACCACCGGGAAGGGCAAGCTTGAGTTGAAGAAGCCGGTCGATGGCACGGTCCGGCAGAGCTTTTCGCATGGCCGCACCAAGACCGTGACCGTCGAGGTGAAGCGCAAACGCACCGTCGAGAAGGGTGCCGTCCCCGGCATCGCCGACGGCGGTGCCGCCGCCCGTCAGGCGGCGCAGGGCATGCCGATGCGCGGCGGGCCGGGCGGTGGACGTCCCGGCGGCCGCAGCGGCATGGGCGGCGCCGTGCGCCAGCTCACCAAGGAGGAGCGCGAGGCCCGCGAACGCGCCCTGCGCGGCGCGATCATCGAGGCCGAGCAGCGCCGCTACGAGCCCGAGGAGACCTACGAGGAGCCGGAGATCGCGGTGACCGAGGCCCCGGCGCCCGAGCCGGTGGTCGAAGAGCCGGAGATCCTCGACGCCGACACGCTGCGCCAGCGCGAGCTGGAGGAGCTGCGCGGCATCCAGGAGGCCGAGCGCCAGGTGGCCGAGGAAGCCGAACGCCGCCGCAAGGAGGAAGAGGCCCGGCGCAAGGAGGCCGAGGAGGCCCGCCGCGCCGCCGAGGCGCCCGCCACCCGCCGCACCGACGACCGCGGCGTGCAGGGTGCTCGCATGGCGCCGGCTGCCCGTCCGCCGGCCAGCACCACCAGCGAAGCCCCGTCGGCCCGTCCGCCGGTCGGCGGCCTGCCCCCCGCCCGCGTCGAGGAGGACGAGGACGACGGCGGCCGCAGCCGCGGCCGTCCCGGTGGCGGCGGCAAGGGCCCGGCCAAGGCGCCGGCCGCCCCGGCCCGCAAGCCCGGCGGTGCTGCCCCGGGTGCCGACCGCCGTCGCGGCGGTGCCAAGATGACCGTGTCCCAAGCCCTCAGCGAGGACGGTGGCGATCGCACCCGCTCGCTCGCCGCGGTGCGCCGCGCCCGTGAGAAGGAGCGGCTGCGTCAGCTGTCCCGTCAGGAGACCCAGAAGGTGACCCGCGACGTCGTGCTGCCGGAAGTCATCACCGTCCAGGAGCTGGCCAACCGCATGGCCGAGCGTGGCGCCGACGTCATCAAGGCGTTGATGCGCATGGGCGTGATGGCCACCATCAACCAGACCATCGACGCCGATACGGCTGAGCTGCTGATCACCGAGTTCGGCCACCGCGTCCGCCGCGTGTCCGAGGCCGACGTCGAGCTGGGCCTGCGCGGCAACGAGGACATCGACGAGGCGTTGGTGTCGCGTCCGCCGGTGGTCACCATCATGGGCCACGTCGATCACGGCAAGACCTCGCTGCTGGACGCGCTGCGCCAGACCGACGTGGTCAGCCGCGAAGCCGGCGGCATCACCCAGCACATCGGCGCCTACCAGGTGCAGCTGGAGTCGGGTGCGAGGATCACCTTCATCGACACGCCGGGTCACGCCGCCTTCACCGAGATGCGTGCCCGCGGCGCCAACGTCACCGACGTGGTCGTGCTGGTGGTCGCCGCGAACGACGGCGTCATGCCGCAGACCATCGAGGCGATCCACCACGCCAAGGCGGCGAAGGTGCCGATCATCGTGGCGATCAACAAGATCGACCTGCCCGACGCCAAGCCGGACCGCGTCCGCCAGGAGCTGCTGCAGCACGAGCTGGTGGTCGAGGAGCTGGGCGGCGACATCCAGACCGTCGAGGTGTCGGCCAAGGCCAAGCTCAACCTGGACAAGCTGGAGGAGGCCATCCTCCTGCAGGCGGAAATCCTGGAGCTGAAGGCCAACCCCGGCCGCAGCGCCGAGGGCGTGGTGGTCGAGGCCAAGCTGGAGCGCGGCCGCGGCTCGGTCGCCACCGTGCTGGTCCAGCGCGGCACGCTGAAGGTCGGCGACGTGTTCGTCACCGGGTCGGAGTGGGGCCGCGTCCGCGCCCTCGTCAACGACCGCGGCCAGAGCGTCGAGGAGGCCGGCCCGGCCAGCCCGGTCGAGGTGCTGGGCCTCAACGGCACGCCGCTCGCCGGCGACGACTTCACCGTCGTCGAGTCGGAGGCGCGCTCCCGCGAGATCGCCGAGTTCCGCCAGCGCAAGAAGCGCGAGGCCGCCAACGCGGCGTCCGCGCGCGGCTCGCTGCAGGACATGTTCAGCCGCATCCAGGCCGGCGAGGCCAAGGAACTGCCGGTCGTCATCAAGGGCGACGTGCAGGGCTCGATCGAGGCGATCTCCACCTCGCTGGAGAAGCTCACGGCCGAGAACACCGAGGTCAAGGTGCGCGTCCTGCACGCCTCGGTGGGCGCGATCAACGAGTCGGACATCACGCTGGCGAACGCCTCCAACGCGATGGTCATCGGCTTCAACGTCCGCGCCAACCCGCAGGCCCGCGACATGGCCAAGCGCGACGGCGTCGAGATCCGCTACTACTCGATCATCTACAACGTGATCGACGACGTGAAGGCGGCTCTGACGGGCATGCTGTCGCCGACGCTGCGCGAGCGCTTCATCGGCTACGCGACGATCCGCGAGGTCTTCAACATCACCAAGGTCGGCAAGGTCGCCGGCTGCATGGTGACCCAGGGCACGGTGAAGCGTGGTGCGGGCGTCCGCCTGCTGCGCGACAACGTCGTGATCCACGAAGGCACGCTGAAGACCCTCAAGCGCTTCAAGGACGAGGTCAAGGACGTGCGCGAGGGCTACGAGTGCGGCATGGCCTTCGAGAACTACGACAACATCGAGGCCGGCGACATCATCGAAGCCTTCGAGATCGAAGAGATCGCGCGGGTGCTCTGATCGGCCCAACATCACCAAGGGGGGCCGCGGTTCGCCGCGGCCCCTTCGCTCTCCTTCTCATTTTCCCGTCATCCCCGCGAAAGCGGGGATCCAGGCTTTCCGTCAAAGCGCCTGAACCGGCTGGATTCCCGCTTTCGCGGGAATGACGGAAGAGGGAACATGGTTGAAACACGGTGACGGTCTCCGTTGCCGGTTTCCCGCGGTGGCCGCGCGGCCGCAAGACGAAAGACACCATCATGGCGAAGAAGAATTACGCCACCATCCGTGCGGGCAAGGCGCCGTCCCAGCGCATGCTTCGCGTCGGCGAGGAACTGCGCCACGCGCTGGCGGCGGTGCTGCAGCGCGGCGACTTCCACGATCCGGACCTGCAGGGCCACCTCGTCGTCGTGTCGGAGGTGCGCATCAGCCCGGACCTCAAGGCCGCCACCGCCTTCGTCTCGCCGCTCGGCGGCGGCGACATGGATCAGATGCTGGCGGCGCTGCGCCGGGCCGGCCCCTACCTGCGTGGCCAGATCGTGCGCGCCGTCAACCTGCGCCACGCGCCGACGCTGAGCTTCGAGCCGGACACCTCCTTCGACTACGCCGGCCGCATCGACGCCATCCTGCACAGCCCCGACGTCGCCCGCGACCTCGGCAAGGGCCGCAACGGCGACGACGAGGACGATTCCTGGGACGAGGAGGAGGACGCCGAGGGCGCCGACGACCTCGGCTACGAGGAGTCCGACGACGTCGACGACGCCTTCGAAGAGGGCGAGGAGACCGACGACGTGCACGACGAGCCGGCCGGCGGCGGGGGTAAGCGTGGCACGTAAGCGGAAAGGCCAGCCGATCCACGGCTGGCTGGTGCTCGACAAGCCGGAGGGGCTGACCTCCACCCAGGCACTGTCCAAGGTGCGGCGCCTGCTCAACGCCGAGAAGGCCGGACACGGCGGCACGCTCGACCCGCTCGCCACGGGCATCCTGCCCATCGCGCTCGGCGAGGCGACCAAGACCGTGTCCTACGCCATGGACGGGGCGAAGACCTACCGCTTCACCATCCGCTGGGGCGAGCGCACCGCCACCGACGACCGCGAGGGCGAGGTCATCGACCGCTCCGACGCGCGCCCGGACGAGGCGGCGATCCGCGCGGCGCTGCCGGCGTTCCTCGGCGAGATCGATCAGGTGCCGCCGCAGTACTCCGCCATCAAGGTGGACGGCGAGCGCGCCTACGACATCGCCCGCGAGGGCGACGTGGTCGACCTCGCCGCGCGCCGCGTGCGCATCGACCGCTTCGAGCTGGTCGAGATGCCCGACGCCGACCACGCGGTGTTGGAGGTGGACTGCGGCAAGGGCACCTACGTGCGCTCGCTGGCCCGCGACCTTGCCGAAGCCCTGGGAACCGTCGGGCACGTCGCCGTGCTGCGCCGGCTGCGGGTCGGGCAATTCACGCTGGACAAGGCAATTTCCCTGGACGAATTGGCCGCCATGGATCATGGTGCGGCCGTCGAACGACTTCTGCTTCCCATCGAGACCGCGCTGGACGACATCCCGGCGCTGGCCCTGACGGAAGCCGAAGCGCACCGACTGAGACACGGCCAAGCGGTGGCGCTCCTCACCCGGCAGGACCTCGAACGCCTCACGGCGATCCGCGGTTCGGTCGGCGAGGACGGCATCGTCATTGCGCTTTCCGGCGGCAAGCCGGTGGCGCTGGTCCGCGTCGAGGGGGCGGAGGTCCGTCCGGTGCGCGTGATCAACCTTTAAGATTATAGGAGCCACGATGTCGATTACGCCCGATCGCAAGCAGGAACTCATCAAGGAATACAGCCGCGGCACCGCCGACACCGGCTCGCCCGAGGTGCAGGTCGCGATCCTGTCGGAGCGCATCCGCAACCTCACGGAGCACCTGCAGGGCCACAAGAAGGACTTCCACTCGCGCCGTGGTCTGCTGGTCATGGTCGGCCAGCGCCGCCGCCTGCTGGACTACCTGAAGAAGAAGGACCAGAGCCGCTACGCCACGCTCATCGAGCGTCTGGGCCTGCGCCGCTAAGTCCGGCTTCACCAGGTCAAGAGGTCCGTGAAAACCCGCACCACCGCATCCCACACCCAGGCGCCGGACACACGCGGCGCCACCGGGGCGGATGTGCGTGCGGCGGGTTCTTCATCAGCATCGGTACGCTAGACAGGCGGCCGGCCCGGGTTGACCGGGTCCGGCCGTTTGTCATTTTTGCTTAGGTCTTCATCGCGATTTCATACGGGGTCTGACGACTGGTGGCCCCGGCTCCGGGCAGGCAATCCGGCCTGACGGGGTGTCGGACGGAAGGAAAGACAGCATGTTCAACGTTTACCGCAAAGAAATCGACTGGGGCGGACGCAAGCTCACCCTCGAAACCGGCAAGGTCGCCCGCCAGGCGGACGGCGCCGTTCTCGTCACCTACGGCGAGACCACGGTGCTGTGCACGGCCGTCGGCGCGAAGGCGCCGAAGCCGGGCGTCGATTTCTTCCCGCTGACGGTCAACTACCAGGAGAAGACCTTCGCGGCCGGCAAGATCCCTGGCGGCTTCTTCAAGCGCGAGGGGCGCCCGACCGAGAAGGAGACGCTGGTCAGCCGCCTGATCGACCGTCCCATCCGTCCGCTGTTCGCCGATGGCTACCGCAACGAGACCCAGGTCGTCGCCACCGTGCTGAGCCACGACCTGGAGAACGATCCGGACATCGTCGCCATGGTCGGCGCCTCGGCGGCGCTGACGATCTCCGGCATTCCGTTCCTGGGCCCGATCGGCGCCGCCCGCGTCGCCTACATCGACGGCCAGTACGTGCTGAACCCGACGCAGGAGCAGGTCTCCGGCTCCGACCTCGACCTCGTGGTCGCCGGCACCACCGAAGGCGTGCTGATGGTCGAGTCGGAAGCCAAGGAGCTGACCGAGGAGGTCATGCTCGGCGCCGTCATGTTCGGCCACAAGAACTTCCAGCCGGTCATCCAGGCCATCATCGAGCTGGCCGAGCTGTGCGCCAAGGAGCCGTGGGACATCCCGGCCCCGGCCTACGACCGCGCCGCCCTGAAGGCCCGCGTCAGCGACCTCGTCCGCGCCGACGTGGAGGCCGCCTACACCGAGACGGTCAAGCAGGTCCGCTACGAGAAGATCGGCGCCGCCAAGGCCAAGGCCGTCGAGGCCCTGACCGCCGAGGGCGTCGAGGGTTCGCACATCTCCGCCGAGTTCAAGGAGCTGGAGGCCGACATCCTGCGCGGCTCGGTCATCAAGACCGGCAAGCGCATCGACGGCCGCGACACCAAGACGGTGCGGCCGATCATCTCGGAGGTCGGCGTGCTGCCGCGCGCCCACGGCTCGGCGCTGTTCACCCGCGGCGAGACGCAGGCGCTGGTCGTCACCACGCTGGGCACCAGCCAGGATGAGCAGATCATCGACGCGCTCGAGGGCGAGTACCGCGAGAGCTTCATGCTGCACTACAACTTCCCGCCGTACTCGGTGGGCGAGGCCGGCCGCATGGGCTCGCCGGGCCGCCGCGAGATCGGCCACGGCAAGCTGGCGTGGCGCGCCATCCACCCGCTGCTGCCGAGCAAGGAGAAGTTCCCCTACACCATCCGCGTGGTGTCGGAGATCACCGAGTCGAACGGCTCCTCCTCGATGGCCACGGTCTGCGGCACCTCGCTGTCGCTGATGGACGCCGGCGCGCCGCTGGAGCGTCCGGTGGCCGGCATCGCCATGGGCCTCATCAAGGAGGACGAGGGCGTCGCCGTGCTCTCCGACATCCTGGGTGACGAGGACCACCTCGGCGACATGGACTTCAAGGTGGCCGGCACCGAGCGCGGCGTCACCGCGCTGCAGATGGACATCAAGATCACCTCGATCACCGAGGAGATCATGAAGGTCGCCCTGGCCCAGGCCAAGGACGGCCGCATTCACATCCTCGGCGAGATGGCGAAGGCCATCGGCGGGGCGCGCGAGGCGGTCAACCAGAACGCGCCGCGCATCACCGTGATCAACATCCCGAAGGAGAAGATCCGCGACGTGATCGGCTCCGGCGGCAAGGTGATCCGCGAGATCGTCGAGCAGACCGGCGCCAAGATCGACATCGAGGACGACGGCACCGTCAAGGTGGCCGCGGTCGACTCGAAGGCGGCGCAGGCGGCCATCGACTGGATCAAGGGCATCGTGGCCGAGCCGGAGATGGGCGTGATCTACACCGGCAAGGTCGTGAAGGTGGTCGATTTCGGCGCCTTCGTGAACTTCCTGGGCTCGCGCGACGGTCTGGTGCACATCTCCGAGCTGGCGCCGCAGCGCGTCGGCAAGGTGGCGGATGTGGTGAACCAGGGCGACGAGGTGAAGGTCAAGGTCATCGGCTTCGACGACCGCGGCAAGGTCAAGCTGTCGATGAAGCAGGTCGACCAGGCCACCGGCGAGGACATCTCCGGCAAGGGCAAGCCCGAGGGTGCGGACGAGTCCGCCCCGGCCGAAGCCCGCGAGCCGCGTGAGCCCCGCGAGGACCGCCCGCGCCGTGAGCGCCGCCCGCGCGGCGAGTGACGTGAGGCCGAGCCTTACGGTGTGAGTAAGGGAAAGGGCGCCTTCGGGCGCCCTTTTTTCTTTCCGCTCAGCGCCCATCCTCGGGATGCAGGGCTGGCTTCGTGGCTTGTTTCTCCCAGTCCGGAAGGTAATTGGCCATCTTTGCCTTGACGCTGGGCATGTTCTCGCGCGCCCAGTCCCCGGCTGTCGGGCCGTTCTCGACCCACTTGCAGTTGTTCAACTCCCCGGCCAGTGCGGACGTGGATGCGGGAACCGGCTCAAGCACGAACCGCGCCTTCCAAATGCCCATTTGGGGCTCCACCCGGGCGTAATAGGTGCGCGCCGTGCCGAGTTCCGCATCCAGGAAACCGGCATTTTCCCCAACCACCATGAGCCGCCGCTTTCCCGGCGGCGAGGCATAGGCGAGCTTGGTGGACGCCGACACGATGCCCACGAACTGCGGGGCTCCATCCGTGACATCGAAGACCGGTGATTGGATGGCACCGCCGAAGAGCGATGGGCGAAGAAAAACCAGGGTGGCCTTGTCCGGCGCAGGGGTGGAGACGACGGCCGGTTCGGACACATTGAGCATGTGCTTGCTGGGGTTGGCGCAGCCAGACAGCAGGAGGGCTGCAGCTCCCATCACGCCCAGGATTAATTTCTTGCGTGCCTTCACTATCTCCTCCTGCGTTTTGTGCGTCATGCAAGGAGAAGATCATAGCGCAGAGCCACCATCCATTGTGGAAACGCGAATTGTCGCAACAAGTGGTAATTACAGCCGCTCCGCCGAGAACGTGTCGCAGGCGTCCAGCCGGCCGGTCTCCATGCCGCGCTTGAACCAGCGCACGCGCTGGGCGGAACTGCCGTGGGTGAAGCTGTCGGGGGTCACCCGGCCGCGGGCCTGCTGCTGGAGGCGGTCGTCGCCGATGGCGGTCGCGGCGTTCAGCGCCTCTTCCACGTCGCCGGGCTCCAGGACGCCGCGGCGCTGCGCGGCGTTGCCCCACAGGCCAGCGAAGCAGTCGGCCTGCAACTCCAGGCGCACGGACAGCGCGTTGGCCTCGGTCTTCGCGGCGCGCTGCTGCGCCTCGCTGACCTTCTGCGAGATGCCCAGCAGCGTCTGCACGTGGTGGCCGACCTCGTGCGCGACGACGTAGGCCTGGGCGAAGTCGCCCGGCGCATGGAAGCGGTCGCGCAGGTCGCGGTAGAAGCTGAGGTCGATGTAGACCTTGCGGTCGAGCGGGCAGTAGAACGGCCCCATCGCCGACTGCGCCATGCCGCAGGCCGAGTCCACCGCGCCGGAGAACAGCACCAGCCGCGGTTCCTGATAGGTGCGCCCCATCTGCTGGAAGGCGGCGTTCCAGGTGTCCTCGGTGTCGGCCAGCACGTGGCTGACGAAGCTCTTCAGCTCGTCCTCGGCGCCGGAGCGTGGGGCGCGCTGCACCGTGGTGGTCGGTCGTGATCCCTGGGGCGCCGTGGTGACCGTCGGGTCGCCGCCGCCCAGCAGCGCCATCGGGTCGATGCCCAGCACCCAGGAGATCAGCAGCACCGCCACCAGCCCGCCGATGCCCAGGCCGCCGCGGCCGATGGGGATGGGGATGCCCATGCGCCCGCCGCCGAAACCGCCGCCGGAATAGCCCTCGCCGCGCCGATCCTCGATGTTCTCGCTCTCCCGCCCGTCCTGCCAGCGCATGCCGTCCTCCCATTCCGATGCAGGGAAAACCAGCGGCAGCGGGGCGGCGTTCCCGCACCCGCCCTGATCCGTTCCGCACCGGCCCGCGTATACGCCGGCACCAAGGAGGTTCCATGACCGATACCGCTCTTCACCACCCCGCCGGCCCCGTGCGCTGGCGGCACGCCGTGCTGTTCTGGATCCTGGTGAGCATCCCCGGCTACCTCACCCGCCACAGCGGCGTGCCGTTCGACGGCTATGTGGTGGTGCCGCTGCAGCCGCCGCCCTGGGTGTTCCCGGTGGTGTGGTTCGTCCTGAACGTCTTCCAACTGTGGGGCGACGTACGGCTGCTGAACCGGCGGGCGGCGATCCGGCACTGGCGGGTGCTGGTGGCGATCCACGCCGTGCTGTGGCTGCTGTTCGCCACGTTTACCGGCGTTTACTTCGTGCTCGGCAGCCCGGTCCTGGCGGCGGTGTGGACCATCGCCTTTCTCGTGCTGACGCTGATCAGCATCGCGCTGGTCTGGCCCGACGACCGCGCCATCGCGCTGAGCTGGGCACCGATCATCCTGTGGACGGGCTTCGCGTCGGTGGTCGCCGTGCAGCAGGCGATGGTCAACCCCGACCGGGTGTTCGGCGGCGTTTAGGGCTCGTAGCGGTGCTTGGTGCCGGTGAAGTCCTCGACGGTGCCGTCCTCGGCCACCCAGGCCGGCGCGGCCGGCGCCTTGCCGTGGCCGCCGGGGATGTCCAGCACGTAGGTCGGCTGGCACACGCCGGACACCCGGCCGCGCAACGCCTTCACCAAGGCCTGCCCCTCGGCGATGGTGGGCCGGAAGTGGCTGGTGCCGGGGGCGAGGTCGGGATGGTGCAGGTAGTAGGGCTTGACCCGGTGGCGGACGAGCGCGCGGAACAGCGCCTCCAGGCTCGCCGCGTCGTCGTTGACCCCCTTCAGCAGCACCGTCTGGCCGAGCAGCGGGATGCCGGTGTCGGCCAGCCGCGCCAGCGCCGCCGCGGGCTCGGCGGTCAGCTCGGCGGCGTGGTTGGCGTGCACGGCGACCCAGGTCGTCACGCCCTCGGCGCGCAGGGCGGAGACCAGCTCCGGCGTCACCCGCGCCGGATCGGCGACCGGCACGCGGGTGTGGAAGCGGACGACCGCGACGTGCGGGATGTCGGCCAGCGCCCGCACGATGGCGGACAGGCGGCGCGGGCTGAGCAGGAAGGGGTCGCCGCCGGTGACCACCACCTCCCACACTTGGCTGTGTTCGCGCACGTACGCCAAGGCGGCGTCCAGCTCGGCGGGGGACAGCGCGTCGCCGCCGGGGCCGACCATCTCGCGGCGGAAGCAGAAGCGGCAGTACACCGCGCAGGCGTGCAGCGGTTTCAGCAGCACGCGGTCGGGATAGCGGTGGACGATGCCCTTGACCGGCGAGTGGGAGTCGTCGCCGATGGGGTCGGCCAGCTCCGACGGCGCAGTGTACGCCTCCTCGGGGGAGGGGATGTACTGCGCGTACAGGGGATCGTCCGCTTCCGCGCCGGCCAGCCGCTCCAGCACGTACGGGGTGAGCGCCACGGCATAGCGGTCGGCCACCGCAGACACGGCCCGTCCGGCCTCCGGCGTCATCAGCCCGGCGGCCACCAGATCGGCGACGCTGTTCGCACCCTTCATGTCCCGTTCCCGCGCGCGCTGCCGTGCGCCATAGTGAGGGCCCCGCTCATACTCCCGCAGGACCCATGCTGTCGACCCTTCCCCGCCTGATCGGCCACCGCGGCGCCAAGGAATCGGCGCCGGAGAACACACTGACCTCGATCCGCGAGGCGGCGCGCCAGGGCGCGGCCTGGGTCGAGATCGACGTGGCGCTGACCCGCGACGGCGTGCCGGTGGTGATCCACGACGACACCCTGGAGCGCACCACCTCCGGCCGCGGCGCCCTGGCGGCCATCGACTGGGCGGAGCTGCGGACGCTCGACGCCGGCTCCTGGTTCGGCGCGCCGTTCGCCGGCGAGCCGGTGCCGCACTTCGAGGCGCTGCTCGACCTTGTCCTGGATCTCGGCCTCGGCCTCAACGCCGAGATCAAGCCGACGCCGGGCCGCAGCCTGGAGACCGCCGAAACGGCGATCAACACGCTTAAACGCCGCTGGCCCGCCGACAGACCCCTGCTGGTCTCCAGCTTCCAGGTGGAGTGCCTGGAACTGGCCCGCACGCTGGCGCCGGAGATCCCGCGCGGCTACCTGATGGACAGGCCGCCGGCCGACTGGGCCGCCGTCGCCGACCGCATCGGGGCGGCCACCCTCAACGTGAACCAGAAGCGGCAGACCGCCGAGACCATCGCCGCCTACCGCGCCACCGGGCGGCCGGTGCTGGCCTATACGGTCAACGATGCGGCCCGCGCGAAGGCGCTGTTCGACTGGGGCGCGGCGGCCGTCTTCACCGACGCGCCCGGCCGTTTGGCGGAGCAACTCGGCCGGATGTGACGCTTTCCTGCGGAGGCCTATGCAAATCCGCTCGTCCTCCGTCGTTTTTCCTCCTATAAATGCCGCGGGAACAGGCGGGGCGCGCCGGCGGAGACGACACCTCTCCGGCGGAGCGCTCCCTTGACCCTGTTTCCGGTTCCGTGCATCGCTCGATCGGTTTGGAGGTTTCGTTGAAGGCGCTGAAGCCACTGGTCATGTCCGGCCGGGAAGTGCTCCCCCTCGTCGAAGGCGGCAAGGGTGTGGCGGTTTCCAACGGCGAAAGCTCCGGCGCCTGGGCGGCGGCGGGCGGCATCGGCACGTTCTCCGGCGTGAACGCCGACAGCTACGACGAACACGGGAACCTCATCCCGCAGATCTACCACGGCAAGACCCGCCGCGAGCGGCACGACGAGCTGATCGCCTACGGCATCCAGGGTGCCGTCGCCCAGGCCCGCATCGCGCACGAGCGTTCGAACGGGCAGGGCCGCATCCACATGAACGTGCTGTGGGAGATGGGCGGCGCCGAGGAGATCCTGCACGGCGCGCTGGAAGGGGCCAAGGGCCTGATCCACGGCGTCACCTGCGGCGCCGGCATGCCCTACCGCATCGCCGAGATCACGGCGCGGTACGGCTGCTACTACTACCCGATCGTGTCCTCGGCGCGCGCCTTCCGTGCGCTGTGGCTGCGCGCCTACCAGAAGTTCCGCGACAACCTCGGCGGCATCGTCTACGAGGACCCGTGGCTGGCCGGCGGCCACAACGGCCTGT
Organism: Azospirillum sp.; assembly: GCF_050789165.1. Lineage (NCBI taxonomy): Bacteria > Pseudomonadati > Pseudomonadota > Alphaproteobacteria > Rhodospirillales > Azospirillaceae > Azospirillum > Azospirillum sp. The sequence continues at coordinate 233,002 of NZ_JBOZRT010000155.1, read as the reverse complement.
CCAATTCCGAGGACCCGCGGGTTCCCGAGGATCCGTTCCCCCGCGTCCTGGCGCTGCGCCAGATGATGAACAGCTTCGGTCTGGAGCACGTGCCGGTCATCATGGCCGGCGGCGTCTGGTGGCTGAGCGAGTGGGAGGACTGGCTGGACAACCCGGATCTCGGCCCGGTCGCCTTCCAGTTCGGCACCCGCCCGCTGCTGACGCAGGAGAGCCCGATCTCCATGGCGTGGAAGAAGAAGCTGCTGGGACTCCAGGAAGGCGACGTGCTGCTGAACCGCTTCTCGCCGACCGGCTTCTACTCCTCGGGCGTCAAGAACCCGTTCATGCAGGAGCTGATGGCCCGCTCCGACCGTCAGGTCGCCTACATGCCGAAGCCGGTGGGCGAGCACGCGGCCGAGTTCCCCATCGGCCCGCGCGGGCGCCCGGTCTACCTGACCGAGACCGACAAGCAGCGCGCGCAGTCCTGGGTCGACCAGGGCTTCACGGCGGGTCTGAAGACGCCGGACAGCACCATCATCTTCGTCACGCCGGAGAGGGCGGAGCAGATCCTGCAGGACCAGATCGACTGCATGGGCTGCCTGTCGGCCTGCCTGTTCTCGAACTGGTCGCAGCACGGGGACGGATCGACCGGCAAGAAGGCCGACCCGCGCTCCTACTGCATCCAGAAGACGCTGCAGGCGGTCAGCCACTCGGACGACTGCGAGAACCAGCTGATGTTCGCGGGGCACAACGCCTATCGCTTCGCCAGCGACCCGTACTACAAGGACGGCTTCATCCCGACGGTGCAGCAGCTCGTCGAGCGCATCGCCACGGGGTACTAAGGCCTGAAGGGAAAGGCCCGGCGCGCGGTGCGCCCGGCCTTTCCTTCAGCGATTGCTTGCCGACCCGCTAAAACCGTTCTAATCTTACTTTCGGCTGCGGCGGTGTGTCGCGGCCCGGCGGCCGACGCCGTGGACCCCTCACGCCGACTCGACGCATGAACGGAACCCGACCCTACAAGCGCGCTCTCGACCGCCTGCACGCCGTCGGGCTCCGCCCCACGCGGCAGCGCCTTGGGCTGGCCCGGCTGCTGTTCGACGCCGGCGATCGCCACGTCACCGCCGAGCAACTGCACCTGGAGGCGATGGGCGCCAACATCCGCGTCTCGCTGGCCACCGTCTACAACACGCTGAACCAGTTCACCGCCGCCGGCCTCCTGCGCGAGGTTGTGGTGGAGGCCGGGAAGTCCTATTTCGACACCAACACGTCCGAGCACCACCATTTCTTCCTGGAAGGCACCGGGCGGCTGGAGGACATCCCCGGCGACCACGTCCTGGTCGCCAACCTGCCGGCCCCGCCCGACGGAACCAAGGTGGCGCGCGTCGACGTGATCGTGCGCCTGGCACCCTCGGTGCAGGCTCCGGCGCCGGCCCAGCCGCGGAACTGATCGGTTCCGCGGGCGGGCCTTTGTGGCCATATTTGGAAAAATTCTAAACCGTTGACGTCCGTTTCGGTCGGTGGCAGCCTAGTGTGTGCCCGGCCCGAACCGGCGCGCCTCGACGCATGCCGTGGTGCCGGCCGCCAATCCTTCAGGAGGGAACACACCATGCCGTCGCTCAAGGGCACCAAGACCGAGGACAACCTCAAGGCCGCTTTCGCTGGCGAGAGCCAGGCCAATCGCCGCTACCTCTATTTCGCACAGAAGGCGGACGTCGAGGGCTACAACGACGTGGCGGCGGTGTTCCGCTCGACCGCCGAGGGTGAGACCGGGCACGCGCACGGCCACCTGGAGTTCCTGGAGGAGGTCGGCGACCCGGCCACCGGCCTGCCGATCGGCGAGACCGCCAACAACCTGAAGGCCGCCATCGCCGGCGAGACGCACGAGTACACCGACATGTACCCGGGCATGGCGCGCAGCGCCCGCGAGGAAGGCTTCGACGAGATCGCCGACTGGTTCGAGACGCTCGCCAAGGCCGAGAAGTCGCACGCCGGCCGCTTCCAGAAGGCCCTGGAGCAGATGGCCTAAGGAAGGCTTCATGCCCCTCTCCCTTGACGGGAGAGGGGCTGGGGAGAGGGTGGCGAACGTACCTTTCGCGCGCTACCGCGCGCTGCCCCCCTCTCCCCAAACCCCTCCCCCGCGAGGGGGGAGGGGCTTTCGGGCAGAAACCGCAGACCGGGAGCGAACCCGGCCGCAGGAGGAACCATGCGCGAAGGCAGCCTCGAGGCGCCCGTCCGCCACCCGCTCGACTGGCAGAACCCGGACTTCTACGACGAGGCCAAGCTGGACGCGGAGATGCGCCGCGTCTTCGACATCTGCCACGGCTGCCGGCGCTGCTTCAACCTGTGTGACAGCTTCCCGCGGCTGTTCGACCTCGTCGACAACGCCGGCCCCGGCGAGATGCACGACGTGAAGTCCGAGGACTTCCGGCAGGTGGTCGATGCCTGCACGTTGTGCGACATGTGCTTCATGACCAAGTGCCCCTACGTGCCGCCGCACGAGTGGGCGCTGGACTTCCCGCACCTCATCCTGCGCGCCCGCGCCGTCGATGCGAAGACGCGCGGCGTGCCCTTCGCGGTGCGCCAGCTGGTGGAGACCGACCGCAACGGCAAGCTGGCCGGCCTGGTGGCGCCGCTCGCCAACTGGGCGTCGGACACCGGCAACACGCTGACCCGCCCCGTGATGGAGAAGGTCGCCGGCCTCCACCAGGAAGCCCACCTGCCGAAGTTCCACGGCCACACCCTGGTGCGCCGGGCAAGCGACACGCCGGTGGAGATCAACCGCGACGCGCCCGCCTACGCCAAGCGCAAGGCGGTGCTCTACGCCACCTGCTTCGCCAACTACAACAACCCGTCCATCGGCATGGCGGCGCGCGCCGTGCTCGCCAAGCTCGGTGTCGAGGTGGAGGTCGCCTATCCCGGCTGTTGCGGCATGCCGCAGCTGGAGCAGGGCGAGCTGGAGCGGGTCAGCCGCAACGCCGCGACCGTCGCCGGCGGGCTCGAGTCGTGGATCGACCGGGGCTACGACGTGGTGGCGCTGATCCCCAGCTGCGCGCTGATGCTGAAGCTGGAATGGCCGTTGCTGGTGCCGAAGGACGCGCCGCACCGCGCCCAGGTCGAGAAGCTCAGCCAAGCCACCTTCGACCTCTCCGAGTTCGTCGTCGACATCGCCAAGCGGCACGGGTTGCCGGAGGGGATGGAGCCGGTGCCGGGTGGCGTCGCCATGCACCTCGCCTGCCACGCGCGGGCGCAGAACATGGGAGCGAAGTCGGCGGAGATGCTGCGGCTGATCCCGCAGGCCGACGTCAAGGTGATCGAGCGCTGCTCGGGCCATGGCGGGTCGTGGGGCGTGTTGAAGGAGAACTTCCCGACCGCGCTCAAAGTTGGCCGCCCGGTCGCCAACCAGGCGGTGAAGGCGGGCAAGCGGTACGTCTCCTCCGAATGCCCGCTCGCCGGCATGCACATCATGCAGGGGATCGAACGGCTGGACGGCGAGGCGGCGGCGCCGGAGAACCTGCACCCCATCGAGATCTTTGCCCGCGCCTACGGCATCACCGTTTAAGCGCGTTTAACCGCGCTCGCCTCGTCATCGTCATCCCCGCGAAGGCGGGGATCCATAACCCCCGAAGCATGCGGGTGTGGAGCTTATGGATCCCCGCCTTCGCGGGGATGACGGCCGAAGAATGGAAGCATCTGGGCCAAGGAGCCGAATCCCATGACCGCCCTTAAGACCGAGATTACCCGCGCCGACATCATCCCGCCGGCCGAGTACGCCAAGGAGCGCGCCGCCCGCCGCAAGGCGCTGGTCGAGGTGAAGAAGCACCGCCGCGTCTCGGTCGGCCCCTACGCCACCTTCTACTTCGAGAACTACGACACGATGTGGCAGCAGATCCACGAGATGCTCCACATCGAGAAGGGCGGCGAGGAGCAGATCGCGGACGAGCTGCGCGCCTACAACCCCCTGATCCCCAAGGGGCGCGAGCTGGTCGCCACGGTGATGTTCGAGATCGACAACCCCGTCCAGCGCCAGACCTTCCTGACCCGCCTCGGCGGTGTCGAGGAGACCATGCAGCTGCAGTTCGCCGGCCACACCGTCCAGGCCCGGCCGGAGGCCGACGTCGAGCGCACCAACGAGGAGGGCAAGGCGTCGTCGGTGCACTTCATGCACTTCGACTTCACCGACGCCCAGGTGGCGGCCTTCCGCACGCCGGGCACCCAGGTGGTGGTCGCCTTCACCCACCCCAACTACGGCCACATGGCCGTGATGCCGGAGCGGGTGCGCGAGGAGCTGGCGAAGGACTTCGCGTGAGGGGGCTTTCGCCCCCTCCCTGACCCTTACCGCGCGATCGAGTCGTGCGCGGCCAGCGCCGCCATGGTGACGATGTCGTTCACGGTGGCGCCCATGGTGACGATCTGCACCGGGTGGTCCAGGCCGATCAACAGCGGGCCCACCACCGTGCCGCGCGTCATCTTCTGCAGCAGCTTGGCCGCGATGTTGGCGGCGTGCAGCGCCGGCATGACCAGCACGTTGGCCGGTCCGGACAGGCGGCAGAACGGGTAGACGCGGCGCATCAGCTCGTGGTCCAGCGCCACGTCGGCCGACATCTCGCCGTCGTACTCGAAGTCCACCTTGCGCTGGTCCAGCAGGGCGACGGCGTCGCGCACGCGTTTAACGTTCTCGCCGTGCCGGTTCTGGCCGAAGTTGGAGTAGGACAGCAGCGCCACGCGCGGCTCGTGCCCCATCTGGCGGGCCTTGGCGGCGGCCTGCACGGCGATGTCGGCCAGCGTCTCGGGGTCCGGCACCTCGTTCACCGTGGTGTCGGCGATGAACACCGTGCGCGAACGGTTGATCATCGCGGTCAGGCCGAACACCCGCTCGCCCGGCTTCGGGTCGAACACGCGGGTGACCTCGTCGAAGCTGACCTGGAAGCTGCGGGTCAGGCCGGTGACCACGGCGTGCGCGTCGCCCAGCGCCACCATCAGCGCGGCGAAGACGTTGCGGTCCTGGTTCACCATGCGCTGGCAGTCGCGGTGCAGCAGGCCCTTGCGCTGCAGGCGGCGGTACAGGAAGTCGGTGTAGCGGCGGTTCGAGTCGGAGAGCCGGGCGTTGTGGATCTCCAGCTGCCTGGCCATGGCCGCCTGCCCCATGGAGGCGAGCTGCTCCTTGATCACCTCCTCGCGGCCGATCAGCACCGGCGTGCCGTAGCCGGCCGCCTTGAAGGCGAGGGCGGCGCGGATCGCCCGCTCCTCCTCGCCTTCGGCGAAGACGACCCGGCGGGGCTGCGTGCGCACCTTCTCGAGGATCATCTCCAGCGAGTCGGCGGTCGGGTCGAGGCGGGTGCGCAGCGTGGCGCGGTAGCCCGCCATGTCGACGATCGGCTTGCGCGCCACGCCGCTCTCCATCGCCGCCTGCGCCACGGCGCAGGGCACGGTGACGATCAGGCGCGGGTCAAAGGGCGTGGGAATGATGTAGTCGGGGCCGTAGTTGAGGCGGCGGCCGGAATAGGCGGCGGCCACCTCGTCCGGCACGTCCTCGCGCGCCAGGGCGGCCAGCGCCTGGGCGGCGGCGAGCTTCATCGCCTCGTTGATGGTGCTGGCGCGCACGTCCAGGGCACCGCGGAACAGGTACGGGAAGCCCAGGACGTTGTTCACCTGGTTCGGGTAGTCGGAGCGCCCGGTGGCGACGATGGCGTCGGGACGCACCGCCTTGGCCTCCTCCGGCGTGATCTCCGGATCCGGGTTGGCCAGCGCGAAGATGATCGGCTTGTCGGCCATGCTCTTGACCATGGCCGGGGTCATCGCGCCCTTGGCCGACAGGCCGACGAACACGTCGGCGCCGGCGACCGCCTCCTCCAGCGTGCGCTTGTCGGTGTCGATGGCGAAGGAGGACTTCCACTGGTTCATGCCGTCGGTGCGGCCGCGGTAGACGACGCCCTTGGTGTCGCACAGCGTGATGTTCTCGCGCCGCACGCCCAGGTCGTTGAACAGCTGCGCGCAGGCGATGCCGGCCGCGCCGGCGCCGTTCACCACCATCTTCACGTCGGCGATGTCGCGCCCGGTGATGTCGCAGGCGTTGATCAGGCCGGCGCCGGCGATGATGGCGGTGCCGTGCTGGTCGTCATGGAACACCGGGATGTCCATGATCTCGCGCAGCCGCTCCTCGATCACGAAGCAGTCCGGCGCCTTGATGTCCTCCAGGTTGATGCCGCCGAAGGAGGGGCCGAGGAAGCGCGCGCAGTTGATGAACTCTTCGACGTTGCGGGTGTCGACCTCCAGGTCGATGCCGTCGATGTCGGCGAAGCGCTTGAAGAGGACGGCCTTGCCTTCCATCACCGGCTTGCTGGCCTGCGCGCCCAGGTCGCCCAGGCCCAGCACCGCCGTGCCGTTGGAGATGATCGCCACCACGTTGCCCTTGGCCGTGTAGTCGTAGGCCAGCGAGGGATCCTCGGCGATGCGCAGGCAGGGCGCGGCGACGCCCGGCGAATAGGCCAGCGACAGGTCGCGCTGGGTGGTCAGCGGCTTGGTTGCGGTGATTTCCAGCTTGCCCGGACGGCCGCTGGCGTGCAGCAGCAGGGCTTCTTCGTCGGTGACGCGCTTGGTGTCGGTTTCGGCCATGGGAGTGCAGTCCTCGGAGTCTGACGCTTCGCCGGTTCTTTGGTGCTGCCGGCTGTTCGGAACCGGCGATGTTAACGGCGACCAGCGCAACCTGCCAGCGCGGTGTGCACCGCGAAAGCACGATTCGATCATTTTTTTGTGTCGGAAGGACAGAAACGGCACACACTCGAAAGTCCATCCTCTCCTTCCGTCGGAATTGCATATCACTGAACCGAGGCGTTCACTTGCGCCTGACGCAAGCCCCGTCGAAGAGGGCGCGACACGCATTCCGCAGGAGGGTTCCATGGCCATCAGCCTCGTGCTCAACGGCCGCACCGTGACGCTGGACGTCGATCCGGAGATGCCGCTGCTGTGGGCGATCCGGGAGGCCGCCGGCCTCACCGGCACGAAATTCGGGTGCGGGCAGGCGCAGTGCGGCGCCTGCACCGTGCACATTGAGGGGGCGCCGGTGCGCTCCTGCTCCATCCCGGTGTCGGAGGCGGCGAACCGCGCCGTCACCACCATCGAGGGCGTCCAGGGCAAGGTCGCCCAGGCGGTGCAGGCCGCCTGGCAGAAGCTGGACGTGGTCCAGTGCGGCTATTGCCAGTCCGGGCAGATCATGTCGGCGGTGGCGCTGCTGACCAACACGCCGAAGCCCAGCGACGAGGACATCGACGGGGCGATGCAGGGCAACCTCTGTCGCTGCGCCACCTACCACCGCATCCGCGCCGCCATCCACGCCGCGGCCAAGACGCTGGAGGCCTGACCATGCAGCCCGGATTCCGTTTCGCGCTTCCGCAAGCCTCCCGCCGCGACGTGCTGAGGGCCGCCGCCGCGACCGGTCTGATCGTCGGCTTCCAGCTGCCCGGCCGCGGGGCGAAGCTCGCATACGCCGCGCCGGCCGACGGCGTGTTCAGGCCGAACGCCTTCGTCCGCATCGCGCCGGACAACAGCGTCACCGTGCTGATCAAGCACCTGGAGATGGGGCAGGGCACCTACACCGGCCTGACCACCCTGGTGGCCGAGGAGCTGGACGCCGACTGGGCGCAGACGCGCGCCGAGCACGCGCCGGCCGACCCGCTGCTCTACAACAACCTGATGTGGGGCCCGGCGCAGGGGACCGGCGGGTCGAGCAGCGTCGCCAACTCCTTCGAGCAGCTGCGCAAGGCCGGTGCCGCCGCGCGCGCCATGCTGGTGCAGGCGGCGGCCGACAAGTGGGGCGTGCCGGCGTCGCAGGTCGGCGTGTCCAAGGGTGTCGTCTCGGCCGGCGACCGCAAGGCGACGTTCGGCGAGCTGGCCGAGGCCGCCGCCAAGGTCACCCCGCCCAAGGACCCGCCGCTGAAGGACCCCAAGGACTTCACCCTGATCGGCAAGCCGGTGCCGCGCCTCGACTCGGTGGAGAAGACCACCGGCAAGGCGGTGTATGCCATGGACTTCACGCTGCCGGGCGCGCTGGTGGCGGTGGTCGAGCGGCCGCCGGTGTTCGGCGCCAAGGTGAAGGCCTTCGACGCCAGCGAGGCGAAGAAGGTGCCGGGCGTCGTCGACGTGGTGCAGATCCCGCGCGGCGTCGCGGTGCTCGCCACCGGCTTCTGGGCCGCCAAGCGCGGGCGCGAGGCGCTGGATGTGACCTGGGACCAGACGGGCGCGGAGGTGCGCGACTCGGGCACGCTCTTGGACATCTACCGGGGTTTGGGCAAGGCGCCCGGCCTGCCGGCGTGGAAGGACGGCGACGCCGACGCGGCGCTCGGCACGGCCGCCAAGGTGGTGCGGGCGGAGTTCGACTTCCCCTACCTCGCCCACACGCCGATGGAGCCGCTGAACTGCGTGGCCAAGCTGGCGCCGGACGGCAGCGTCGACATCTGGGCCGGCGACCAGTTCCAGACCGGCGACCAGGGCAACGCGGCGAAGCTGCTGGGCATCAAGCCGGACCAAGTGCGCATCCACACGCTGTACGCCGGCGGCAGCTTCGGCCGGCGCGCCAACCCGGAGTCGGACTACATCGTCGAGGCGGTCTCCATCGCCAAGGCGATCAACGGCAAGGCGCCGGTCAAGCTGATCTGGACGCGCGAGGACGACGTGACGGGCGGCCGCTACCGGCCGATGTACCACCACGTCATGGCGGCCGGGCTGGACGCGCAGGGCAAGCTGGTGGCCTGGAAGCACCGCATCGTCGGCCAGTCGATCCTCATCGGCACGCCGTTCGAGGGCATGATGGTGAAGGGCGGCATCGACGCCACCTCGGTCGAGGGGGCGGCCAACCTGCCCTACGCCGTGCCCAACGTGCTGGTGGACGTGCACAACACGGACGTCGGCGTGCCGGTGCTGTGGTGGCGCTCGGTCGGCAGCACGCACAACGGCTTCGCCACCGAGGTCTTCATCGACGAGCTGGCGCACGCCGCCGGGAAGGATCCTTACGCGTTCCGGCGCGAGCTGCTGGGCAAGCACCCGCGGCATCTGGCGGTGCTCGACCTCGCGGCGGAGAAGGCGGGCTGGGGCAAGCCCCTGCCGGCCGGCCGGGCGCGCGGCATCGCGGTGCACGAGTCGTTCAACTCGGTCGTCGCGCAGGTCGTCGAGCTGTCGATGAGCGGCGGCCGGCTGAAGGTGGAGCGCGTGGTCTGCGCGGTGGACTGCGGCCTTGCCGTCAACCCCGACGTGGTGCGCGCCCAGATGGAGGGCGGCATCGGCTTCGGCCTGGGCGCCGCGCTGGGCGAGGCGATCACCCTGGCGCAGGGCAAGGTGGAGCAGTCGAACTTCCACGACTACACGCCGCTGCGCATCGACCGCATGCCGGACGTGGAGGTGCACATCGTGCCGTCCGCGGCGCCCCCCACGGGCGTCGGCGAACCCGGCGTGCCGCCGATCGCGCCGGCGGTGTCCAACGCGCTGTTCTCGCTGACGGGGAAGCGGGTGCGCAGCCTGCCGTTCGCGACGCAGGGCGTGGAGGTATGATCCGATAAAGCCCCTCTCCCTGGACGGGAGAGGGGTTGGGGAGAGGGTGGCGCCGCGAGGCGGCCACGTCGCCTTCCCCCTCTCCCCAAACCCCTCCCCCGCAAGGGGGAGGGGTTTTATTACGCCTCCGCAACGAATTTTTGGTACTGATCGGCGATGGCTGCGGTGGCGGCGTCGAGCAGGCGCTTGCCGTGCTCCGGCCGGGCCAGCGAGGGGTCGGAGCCGATGCGGCCGTCCGGGTAGCGGCGGCGGAAGTCGCGGGCGTCGTGGAAGCTTCCCGACGGCGCCACCTGCGGCGACATGGTGGCGGTCTTGATGGCCTCGGGATAGGCGTGCTGGGTCAGCGAGACCTCCGACGGCGTGGCGTGCGAGCCCTCGACGCCGGCGTACAGCTCGCGCGACAGGCGGCCCACCGCCTCGTTCTCCCACCAGTTGACCAGCGCGCAGCGCAGCTCCGGCGCGTTTCCGCCCTTCTGCGCGCGGTTCGCGGCGTAGACCTCGTAGAAGGCGGCGCGGATGCTGGCGATGTTACCGCCGTGGCCGTTGACGAAGAAGAAGCGCTCGAACCCGTGCTCGGCCAGGGACAGCACGTAATCCTGGATCACCGCGATCAGCGTCGACGGGCGCAACGTCATCGAGCCCGCGAACTCCATGTGGTGCACGGCCATGCCCACCGCGATGGTCGGGCCGACCAGCGCGCCAGTCGCCTCGCCGACCGCCTTGGCCACGACCTCGGCGCAGATGGCGTCGGTGCCCACGAGGCCGTTCGGCCCGTGCTGCTCGGTGGAGCCGATGGGCATGACGATGCCCTTGGACGTCTTCAGATAGGCCTCGACCTCGGCCCAGGTGCACAGGTGGAGTTGCACGGGTCTCTGTCCCCTCGATGGGTGTTGCTTGGCAGTGATCATAGAGCGGCGGGTGGCGAGGCCCAAGCCCGCCTCAGCGCGCATCCGCCCTGCGCAGCTCCCGCACCCGCATCATCACCGGTGTGGCGTGCGGGCCGGGGTTGGCGCCGAACAGGGTGCCGGCGGCCACCACGCGCGTGTCGGGCAGCGACACGACGCGGCTGTAGACCTCGTGCGGCAGCTCCAGCTGGATCTCGCGCACCGCGTCGCGGGCGGCGTTGACGCCGGCGCTGCCCGGCTTCGCATCGACGCAGGCCGGGCGGTCGAGGCGCAGGTACCAGTAGACCTGCGGTCCTTTGACGCCGGGCACCGGCCGGCGCGTCAGCGTGCCGGCCAGCTGCTCCGGCGCGTCGTAGCGCAGGCAGGCCGCGGCGGCCTCCATGGGGCCGAGGGCCAGCACCGCCATGACCAGTCCGACGCGCAACATGCCGATCTCCTTCCGGCGCCGAGCATAGCCGCGTTCGGCGGCTGGCAAAAGCGGGCTGCCGCGCATACACTCGCGTGCATTTTCGACGAGGGGTGCAGCGGCGTGGTTGCGCGGGTCAGGACGGTCGCCTTCCAGGGCATCGAGGTGATGGACATCGACGTGCAGGTGCAGATGTCCAGCGGCGTGGTGGCCTTCACCGTCGTCGGGCTGCCCGACAAGGCGGTGGGCGAGAGCCGCGAGCGGGTACGCGCCGCGCTGCACGCGCTGGGCCTGTCGCTGCCGGCGAAGCGCATCACCGTCAACATGGCGCCGGCCGACGTGCTGAAGGAGGGGTCGCACTTCGACCTGCCCATCGCGCTGGGCCTGCTGACCGCCATGGGCGTGCTGCCGGACGAGGAGATGGCGCGCTACGTGGCGCTGGGCGAGCTGGCGCTGGACGGCGCGCTGACGCCGGTGGCCGGCGTGCTGCCGGCGGCGATCAACGCGCAGGCCAACGAACGGGGGCTGATCTGCCCGGCCGCGTGCGGCGGCGAGGCGGTCTGGGCCGGCGAGGATCTGGACGTGCTGGCGCCGCCGACGCTGCTGGCGCTGATCAACCACTTCAAGGGCAGCCAGGTGCTGACCCGGCCGAAGCCGCGGATGCAGGAGGAACCGGCCCAGCAACCGTGCCTGCGCGACGTCAAAGGCAACGAGACCGCCAAGCGCGCGGTCGAGGTCGCCGCGGCCGGCAACCACAACCTGCTGATGATCGGTCCGCCCGGGTCGGGCAAGTCGATGCTGGCGGCGCGGCTGCCGGGGTTGCTGCCGCCGCTCGATCCGGCGGAGGCGCTGGAGGTCTCGATGATCCACAGCGTCGCCGGGCTGCTGGAGGAGGGGCGGCTGATCCGCCACCGGCCTTACCGGTCTCCGCACCAGTCGGCCTCGCTGCCGGCCCTGGTGGGCGGCGGCACGCGCGGCAAGCCGGGGGAGATCTCCCTGGCCCACCAGGGAGTGCTCTTCCTGGACGAGCTGCCTGAGTTTCCCCGGCAGGTGCTGGAGGCGTTGCGCCAGCCGCTGGAGACCGGCAAGGCGGTGGTCTCGCGCGTCAACGCGCACGTCACATACCCGGCGCGGGTGCAGCTGGTGGCGGCCATGAACCCCTGCCGCTGCGGGCATCTGGACGACGCGGCGCTGGCGTGCGGGCGGGCGCCGAAGTGCGCGGCCGACTACCAGTCCAAGATCTCCGGCCCGCTGTTCGACCGCATCGACCTGCACATCGACGTGCCGGCGGTCAGCCCGGCCGACCTCAGCCTGCCGCCGCCGGCCGAGGGCAGCGCCGAGGTGGCGGCCCGCGTCGCCGTCGCCCGCGCCGTCCAGGCGGAACGCTACGCCGCGGTCTCGCCCGGCGGCCGGCCGGTGCGCACCAACGCCGACGCCGACGGCGAACTGCTGGAGCGCGTCGCCGCCCCCGACCAGCCCGGCCGCGCGCTGCTGACCGAGGCGGCGGAGCGGCTGAAGCTGTCGGCGCGCGGCTACCACCGGGTGATGCGGGTCGCCCGCACGCTGGCCGACCTGGAGGGGACGACCGGAGTGCGGCGGATGCACGTCGCCGAGGCGCTCAGCTACCGGCGGATCGCGCCTGGGAGGTAGGGGCGGCGCTGGGGGCGGCGGACGGATCCTCCGCGGGCGGCTGCTCCTGCGAGGGGGCCGGGCAGGTGGCCTTGGAAGGGCCGGTGACGACGTCGAAATCGAAATCCAACATGGTGACCTCCGGTCTGAGGGGGAGGCCGCGTCGGCGTCTGGCGGGGATCTGCGTGCACCGGGTGCTGAAAACACAAAAGCCGCCTCACGTCGGGCGGCTTCGGGTGCATCGTGGGTGTGCGATACCTAGGCCGCCGGTGTGTACCAGCGGTACCAAAATCGGCCCGTGAGGGCGAGCGAGGCGGATCGCACGTTCATGGGGCGCAGCCTAACCGCGGATCGCCAGCGGCGCAAGGGGGAGTGTTCGCGCCGGGCCCCCACCCAACCCTCCCCCACTTCGCGGGGGAGGGCTTTCAAGGCTGGCGGCGGAGTTCCTCCCCCCGCGAAGTGGGGGGAGGTTAGGAGGGGGGCCGGTGCGGAGACCTACCGCACCTCGAACGCCGGCGGCCGGTCGGCCGAGCCGCAGGTCGGCGGCTTGGCCGCCTCCGGGCGGTCGAGGAAGGCGGCGGCGAGGTCCAGCGCGCAGGGCTCGCCCAGTAGCACGCCGTGGCCGGCGGCGCGGAACACCACGTGGCGGCTCTGTGGCAGGGTGATGGCGGCGCGCTGGCCCCACTCGGGCGGAGTCACCGGGTCGTAGGCGCCGGAGAGCAGCAGCACCGGCGTCGTGCTCGCCACCGGCAGGCGCTCGCCGGGCTCCTGCCCGCCGACCGGCCAGACGGCGCAGACGCGCCGGCCGGTGTCGTCGCCCCCCAGGCCGGGCAGCACCGACCAGCGGCGGCGGTTGTTGGCGGTGCGCACGGGGTCGGCGGCGTTCACCGTCTCCCGGCACTCGATGGAGAAGGCCATGCCCTCGGCGGTGTCGGGGTCGCCAAGGCGCGGCGCCGGGACGTACAGCGCCAGCGGTGCCGGCCGGCCACGAACGGCGCGGTCGATCAGCGCGGGCAGGCGCGGGATTGCCTCGTCGCCGGCCATGGCCTCCAGCGCCGCGGCGATCAGCGCGGACCCGTCGAGGCGGATACCGAGCGGGTCCGAGGCGTCGCCGGCGTTCACCGTGGCGGGCAAGGCGTTCAGGTCGGACGCGAGCTGCAGGAAGCGGCGCTCCAGGTCGGGGAAGGCGGCGCGGCAGGCGCGGCTGGCGGTGCAGTCGTCGAACAGCCGCTTCAACGCCCGGTGGGTCAGCCACGCCTCCTCCTCCTCGGCGTTGATGTCGGGCGGGTAGACGCCGTCGAGCACCGCGGCGCGCACGCGCGGCCCGTGGCGGCGCAGGATCTCCAGCGCCACGCGGGTGCCGTAGGACACGGCGATCAGGTTGACGCGCGCCGCCCCCACCGCCGCGGCGATGTCCATGACGTCGTCGGCCGCAGCCGACGTGGTGAAGGAGCCAAGATCCACGCCGGCGGCGCGCAGGCGGGTGGAGCACGCCTCCAGCGCGGCGCGCTCCTCGGCCGCGGTGCGGGGGGTGCCGGCCAGGACGTCCAGCTCGGCGCAGTCGGTATCCGGCTCGCTGCGGCCCACGCCGCGCGGGTCGAACAGGACCACGTCGCGTGTGCGGCGGAGGACGGCCGTCAACTCCCACCAGCCCTCCATGCGCTCCTCCGACACCTCGTCGAGGCCGAAGGGCGAGGCGCCGGGGCCGCCGTCGATGTACAGCACCGGATCGTGCGCCGGGCGCTGGGCGGTGCTGCGCAGCACGGCGATGGTGAGGTGCAGCGTGCGGTGCGCGGCGCGGTCGCGGCGCTCCGGCACGGCGACGGTGCCGCAGCGCGCCGACTCGCCGGGCGGCGGGGTGAACCAGCAGGGCGCGGCCGTGAATCGCCCCTGCGCGGCGGCCGGCGGCGCCGCGAACGAGGCGCCCAGCAGCAGGCCGAGGGCCGGCAGGCGGAGCAAGCGGAGGGCGAGGACGGACACGGCGGGCACGGGGAAGGATCAGGTGGGCGCGGGCGGGGCAACCCACAGTCGCGCGTCCGCCCGCCGGCCGTCCAGCGCCGTCAGCCGCGCCGCGTATGGCGGACGGCCGGGCGTGTCCGCACGGCAACAGGATGGGTCTTTTCGGCATATTCTGTTGACGGAACACTTCCGTGAGCGGATGTTTTGCGCGTTCGAAAACCGAAGGAGGGCGCCATGCCCAGTCTGTGGAGTCAGTTGTTGAGCCGGTGGCTGGACCCCAGTCCCGGGGCCGGAGTCGAGCACCTGTGCCCGCGCATGCGGCGCGACATCGGGCTGGCCGATGTCGACGGGGTGGAGGTTCCGGCCGAACCCATCCTGCACCGGAACCTTTCTGAGGCCCGGATTTTTTGCAACTTGTCAGCTTACCGCTGATTGGCGATCCTCAAGCCCGCGTGTCCGCACGCGGTCCCTCACTCATGGAGACGACGATGAAACTCGTAACCCCTGTCACCCCGCTCAACCGAGCCCGCACCACCATGCATCGCGATTCCCATTGGCTTCAATCGAGCGCGTCCAGCGAATTCCGGATAACGAGAGGGTGTCATGAGTGTCTTTCTGGCTTTGCGCGGTCATCGGGTCTTTGCTGAACACGCCCTCTGGGCCTCTCCGGGTGCCTTCGACATCCGGCGGGAAAACGGGGAACTCGTGGTATGGCTTGGACGCCTGCACTTGATCTACACGCCGGCCACATGGTCGCCGCCGCCGCACCTGCGGCGCAGACGGGGAGGGTCCGCTGATGTCGACCCGCATCCGTCCTGACGAGATTGCGACCGTCACGCGCGTGCTCGAGGCGTTCCGTACGCTCGACCCCGACCTGCCGATCCAATACGCGCTGTCGTTCATGACGATCGCGCAGAACGAGGGCATCTCCATCGGCGAGCTGGCGGAACGCCTGGGCATCGCCCAGTCCTCCGCCTCGCGCAACGTGGCGGCGCTCAGCCGCTGGCATTCGTTCGGCAAGGCCGGCCTGGATCTGGTGAGCGCGCAGGAAGACCCGCGCGAGCGCCGCCGCAAGGTGGTGGCGCTGACCGACAAGGGCCGCGCCTTCCTGGACGAGCTGCGCGGCATCGTCGGCAACGTCGATCCCCGGCCCGACCTGCGCCGGAAGACCGCCTAGACCGCCGCCTGCTCCAGCAGCCACGCGCGGAAGCGCGCGATGGCCGGCGTGCGCGCCGTCTGCGGCGGGCAAACGATCCAGTAGGCGAAGGGGGCGTCGGTCGCCTCTTCCACCGGCCGCACCAGCCGCCCCGCCGCAAGGTCGAGCGCCACCAGCGCCGAGCGCGCCAGAGCCACGCCCTGTCCCGCCACCGCCGCGTCGACGGCGAGGCTCGTCTGGTCGAACACCGGGCCGTGCGGCGGCACCGGCGCCGCAACGCCGAAGCGCCCCAGCCAGTCGCGCCATGCCGCCGGGTCGCGGTCGTGCAGCAGCGTCTGCCCGGTGAGGCCGGCGAGGCCGCCGATGCGCGCGGCCAGCGCCGGGCTGCACACCGGGAAGACCCGCTCGTCGCACAGCTTGGCGACGTCCAGCGCCGGCCAGTTCCCGTCGCCGTGCCGCACCGCCATGTCGATGTCGCCGCCCCGGAAGTCCACGTGCCGGACCGAGGCGCTGAGCCGCAGGTCGATGTCCGGGTGCGCCTCCAGAAAGCGGCCGAGCCGCGGCACCAGCCACTTGTGCGCGAAGTTCGGCGACACCGACACCGTCAGCACCCGCCCCTTGCCCTGCCGGGCCACCGCGGCGCCGCCGTCGCGCAACTGGGCCAGCGCCGCCTCGACGTAGCGGCGGTAGGTGTCGCCGGCCGGGGTCAGCGTCAGGCCGCGCGGCTCGCGCTCGAACAGGCGGACGCCGAGGCGCGCCTCCAGTTCGCGGATCTGGTGGCTGACGGCGCCGTGCGTCAGGCCGATCTCCTCGGCGGCGCGCGTGACGTTCAGGTGCCGCGCCGCGGCCTCGAAGGCGCGCAGCGCCGGCATCGGCGGAAGGTGCGGCATCGGTCAATTCCGCTCACAGCTCGGCGAAGAGGATTGATTTGTTCTCCGGTCCTTCATGGGACCAGTGTGGAGCCGGATTGACAGGGAGGGACTTATGCCGACGTCCATCGACTCCGCCGCGCTGGCTGCCCTGATCGAGGATGGGCACGCCCCGCTGATCCTCGACGTGCGCCGCGAGCCGGCCTACGCGCAGGCCGGCGGCACGCTGCCCGGCGCGTTGCGCCGCACGCCGGAGGATGTCGCCACCTGGGCACCGGACCTGGAGATCGGGCGGACCGTCGTCGTCGCCTGCGTGCATGGGCACGAGGTGAGCCAAGCCGTGGCGGCGGCGCTGGCGGACCGCGGGCTGGACGCGCGGTACCTGATGGACGGCGTCGAGGGCTGGCGGGAGGCCGGCCGGCCGCTCGCCGCCAAGCCCGCCGCGCCGACGCGGTGGGTGACGCGGGAGCGGCCGAAGATCGACCGGCTCGCCTGCCCCTGGTTGATTCGCCGCTTCGTCGATCCGGACGCGCGGTTCCTGTACGTGCCGGCCGAGGCGGTGCTGGAGACGGCGGAACGCACCGGCGCCACGCCCTTCGACGTGCCCGGCGTGCACTACGGCCATCATGGCGATCGGTGCAGCTTCGACGCCTTCGTGACCGACTGCGGCATCGAGGATCCGGCGGTGCACGCCATGGCCGCCATCGTGCGCGGCGCCGACACCGGCGCGCTCGGCCTGACGCCGCAGTCGGCGGGGCTGTTCGCGCTGTCGCGCGGGCTGGGGCTGGTGTTCGACGACGATCAAACGCTGTTGCGGCACGGCTTGGTGCTGTACGACGCTCTCTATCGCTGGTGCAGGACCGAGGGGACGGCATGAGGGACGACGCGAACGCACCGGTCACCTTCCGCGAGGCGTTGCGGGTGTGGGCGCGCGTCGGGCTGCTCAGCTTCGGCGGGCCGGCCGGGCAGATCGCCACCATGCACCGCATCCTGGTGGAGGAGAAGCGCTGGATCGGCGAGGCGCGGTTCCTGCACGCGCTGAACTTCTGCATGCTGCTGCCGGGGCCGGAGGCGACGCAGCTCGCCACCTACGTCGGCTGGCTGCTGCACGGCACGCGCGGCGGCGTGGCGGCCGGCGTGCTGTTCGTGCTGCCGGGCTTCTTCGTGATCCTGGCGCTGAGCACGCTGTACGCGATGGGCAGCGACCTCGCGCTGGTGCAGACGCTGTTCTACGGCCTCAAGGCCGCGGTGTTCGCCGTGGTGGTCGAGGCGCTGCTGCGCATCGGTAAGCGGGCGCTGAAGGGGCGCGTGCACGTCGCGCTGGCGGCGCTGGCCTTCGTGGCGATCTTCGCGCTGGGCCTGCCGTTCCCGCTGATCGTGCTGCTGGCCGGGCTGATCGGGCTGGCCGGCGTGCGGGTGTGGCCGGGGGTGTTCGCGCCGGCGTCCGGCAATGGCGCGGAGGCCGACGACCGTCTCGCCGTCGGCACCATGGCGCCGGGCGACTCGCGCGGGCTGGGGCGCTCGCTGCACGTGGTGGCGGTGTGGTGCGCCTTGTGGGTCGCGCCGGTGCTGGCGCTGGCCGCGGTGTTCGGGAGCGGCAGCATCTACCCGGACATCGGCATCGTGTTCAGCCAGGCGGCGATGGTGACTTTCGGCGGCGCCTACGCGGTGCTCGCCTATATCGCGCAGGCGGCGGTGGGCACGCTGGGCTGGCTCAGGCCGGGCGAGATGGTGGACGGGCTGGCGCTTGCCGAGACGACGCCGGGGCCGCTGATCCTGGTGCTGACCTTCGTCGGCTATCTGGCGGCGTTCCGCGACCCGGGCGGGGTGGCGCCGCTGCTGGGCGGGTTCATCGGCGCGGGGCTGACGACGTGGGTCACCTTCGTGCCGTGCTTCCTGTGGATCTTCCTCGGCGCGCCGTACATCGAGGCGCTGCGGCACAGCCGGGCGCTGGCCGGCGCGCTGACGGCGATCACCGCGGCGGTCGTGGGGGTGATCCTCAACCTCACGGTCTGGTTCGGCCTGCACGTGGTGTTCCGCGAGGTCGGCGAGGTGGCCGGGATTCCCTGGCCGGTGTGGGGGACGGTGGACGGGTGGGCGTTGCTGCTGTCGGCGGGGGCGATGGTCGCGGTGCTGCGGTTCCACGTCGGCATCGTGTGGACGCTGGCCGGGTGCGCAGCGGCGGCTGTTGTGGTGCGGATGGTGCTCTGACTCAGGCGGCGGCCCGCACCGCCTCGATCAGCGCCCGCACCCCAGCCTCCAGCCGCTCGAACGCCAGCCCGCCGGCGCGGTCGGTGCAGTGCTCGGGCAGGGGCGGGACGTGGATGAAGGCAACGGGCGTGTCCAGCCCGCGCATCGCCACCGCGTGCAGCGCGCGGTAGTACAGGTGGTTGCAGACGTAGCCGCCGGCGTCGTCGCTGACGTCCACCGGCACGCCGGCCGCCTCCAGCGCCTGCACCAGCACGGGCGCCGGGAAGCCGCAGGCGTAGGAGGGCGGAGCGTCCTCCAGGATCACCACGCCCTGGCGCACGAGCCCGGTGTTGTCGGCCTGCTCGGTCTCGTCGCGGTTCCAGGCGACGCGCTCAACCAGCACCACGTCGGTCTTGGCGGCGAGGCCAAAGCACAGCACGGCGGCCGGCTCGTGCTTGTCCAGAAGATCCTCGAAGGCGTCGCCGGAGGTGCCGTACTCCACCGGCAGGGTGGCGGTGACCACCCCCTCCATCCCGGCCAGCCGCTCCATCAGCAGCATCGTCGGGTTGACCACGTTGCTGCCGAAGGGCTGGAAGCCGGTGAGGAGGATGGGCGCGGTCATTGCGGTCTTCCGGTCAGGGGCGCAGCAGGCCGATGATGTCCTTCACCTCGGCGAGGTGCTTGGACGCGATGGCCTCGGCGCGCTCGCCGCCCTTGCGCAGCAGGCGGTCGATCTCCGCCTTGTCGGCGAGCAGTTCGTTCATCCGCTGGGTGATGGGCGCGAGGTGCGCCACCGCGGCGTCGAGCAGCGCCGTCTTGAACTGCGAGAACTGCGCGCCGGCGAAGCGCTGGATCGCCTGCTCGCGGGTCTCGCCGGACAGCGCCGCGTAGATGGTCACGAGGTTGTCGGCCTCCGGACGCTTCTCCAAATCCTCCAGGGTGTCCGGCAGCGGCTCGGGATCGGTCTTCGCCTTGCGGATCTTCTGGGCGATGGTGTCGGCGTCGTCCGTCATGTTGATGCGGCTGTACTCGGACTCGTCCGACTTGCTCATCTTCTTGGTGCCGTCGCGCAAGCTCATGACGCGCGTCGCCTCGCCGAGGATCTGCGGCTCGGGCAGCGGGAAGAACTCGGTGTCGTAGTGCCGGTTGAAGGCACCGGCGATGTCGCGGGCCAGCTCCAGGTGCTGCTTCTGGTCCTCGCCGACCGGCACGTGCGTCGCCTTGTACAGCAGGATGTCGGCCGCCATCAGCACCGGGTAGGAGTAGAGGCCGAGGTTGGCCATCTCGCGGTGCTTGCCGGCCTTCTCCTTGAACTGCGTCATGCGGTTCAGCCAGCCCAGCGGCGTGTAGCACGACAGGATCCACGACAGCTCGGAATGCCCGGCGACGAAGGACTGGTTGAACAGGATGTTCTTGTCCGGGTCGATGCCGGCCGCGATGTAGGCGGCGGCGACCTCGCGGATGTTGTTGCGCAGGACCTCCGGCTGCTGGTCGATGGTCAGCGCGTGCAGGTCGACGACGCAGAAGATGCACTCGTACTCGTTCTGCAGCGCCACCCAGTTGCGCAGCGCGCCGAGGTAGTTGCCGAGGTGCAGTTGGCGGGTCGGCTGCATGCCGGAGAAGATGCGGTTCACAGAAGGGGCCCTCTCGCTGCGCTCGAGACGTGTGGGAGGCGGTTTTATGGGACGGCCCGGCGCGCGGGTCAAGGTGTGTGGGCGGTGGACGCCACGGCACGCCGCCCCGCCAGCGCCTTCAGGTCGCTCAGGTCCGTCCCGCCGGTGAGGTGCGCCAGCGCGAAGAACAGCCCGCCACCGCCCGCCACCAGCAGCGCGAGCGCGCCGAAGCGCACCGTCGTCGCCCCTGCCTCCAGCGCCGGCGCCAATCCCACCATGCCCGCCAGCAGCCCGGCCCCCATGCCCAGCGCCGCCAGCGCGATGCGCGGGGCTCGGCGCTTGAGGCGGGCGTCCACGTCGAACCGGCCGTGGCGGTGCAGGCCCCAGGCGAGCCAGCCGGCATTCAGCCACGCCGCCACGCCGGTCGCCAGCGCGATGCCGACGTGCCCCAGGACGGGGATCAGCGCCAGCGCCAGCGCGAGGTTGGCCGCCGTCATGGCGATGGCGGCGCGCACCGGGGTGGCGGTGTCGTGGCGGGCGAAGTGGGCGGCGCTCAGCACCTTCACCAGCACCGCGGCGGGGATGCCGGCGGCGTAGGCGGCCAGCGCCTGGGCGGTCGCCGTGGTCTCGGCCAGGCCGAAGGCGCCGCGCTGGAACAGCACGGCGATGATCGGATGGCCGGCCACCGCCAGCGCCGTCGCCGCCGGCAGGCCCAGCAGCAACGCGTACTCCAGCGCGCGGCTGATGTGGGCGCGCACCGCGCCGTCGTCGCCGGCCGCGACGTGGCGCGACAGCACCGGCAGCAGCGCCGTGCCGATGGCGATGCCGATGATGCCCAGCGGCATCTGGTTCAACCGGTCGGCGTAGTAGAGGAACGACACCGCGCCGCTGGGCAGCAGCGAGGCCAGGATCATGTTGATGAACAGGTTCACCTGCACCGCCCCGGCGCCCAGCGCCCCCGGCCCGACCAGCCGGAACAGGCGGCGCACGCGCTCGCTCAGCCGCGGCGGCCGCAGGCGCAGCGCGATCCCCTCGCGCCGGCACGCCCAGGCCATCCAGGCGAGCTGCACGGCGCCCGACAGCGTCACCGCCGCCGCCATCGCGGTGCCGGGTTGCAGCCCCAGCGGCGGGGCCAGCAGCATGGCCGCGATCAGCGTCAGGTTGAAGGCGATGGGCGCCGCCGCGAACGGCCCGAAGCGGTCGAGCGCATTGAGCACCCCGCCCAGCAAGGTCACCAGCGAGATCAGCACCAGATAGGGGAAGGTCAGCCGCGCCATGTGGACGGCCAGCGCGAACTTCTCCGGCTCGTCGGCGAAGCCGGGGGCCAGCAGGTGCATCAGCGCCGGCATGCCCAGCACCGCCAGGACGGCGAAGGGCACGAGCACGCTCAGCAGCACGCCCAGCGCCTCCTCGGCGAAGGTCACGGCGGCGGCGCGGCCGTGGCGCTGCAGCTCGGCGCTGAACAGCGGCACGAAGGCGACGGAGAAGGCGCCCTCGGCGAACAGGCGGCGGAACAGGTTGGGCAGCTTGAGCGCCACGAAGAAGGCGTCGGCCGCCGGCCCGGCGCCCAGCACGGCGGCGGTCAGGATGTCGCGGGCGAAGCCGGCCAGCCGGCTCACCATGGTCAGGCCGCCGACGGTGGCGATGGCGCGGGCGAAGCTCATGCCCAGGGGTATAGCGGCGAACGCCCGGGCCGGAAAGCCGCGCGGACGGGGAACATGGATCGCGCCCGCCTGTTTCTACCGGAATCAGCGCCGGCTCTTCCGGCGAGTCCGATCGCCAGGGTGCCTGTTTGTCGATGCAGCCCGCCGCCGCTTTCCTCGTCGATTTCCAGAGCGCCGACGATATCGCGCGCAAGCGCCAAGCGCTGCAGGGCTGGAGCGAGAGCCTCCTGCGCGCCGTGCTCACCCGCAACCACCTGGAGCTGATCAACGAGACCGACAGCCTGCGCTGCCGGCGGATCCTGTCCGGCTCGATCCTGATCCGCTGCGAGCTGACGCGGCGGCGGACGGGAGCGGCCTTGGGTGATCCGACGGTGGCAGGGGAGCGGCCGGACGGGTCGGTGGTGCGGTTCGCTTAGCGATCGGAGATGTCGGCCCCCTCCCTAGCCCTCCCCCGCTTCGCGGTGGAGGGAACTCCGCCGCTCTGCCCCCTCCACCGCGAGAGCGGGGGAGGGATGGGGAGGGGGCAGTAAGCCTTCTTACTCCGCCCGCGCCGTCTCGGCGAAGAACGCCTCGGTCACCACCACGGCGGTCGCCAGGGCCGCCCACAGCTCGCCGGGGATGGCGGTGTCCGCGGTGACGGAGACGATCAGCCCGACCACGCCGGCCCACAGCGCCGAGAACAGCGCCGCGCCGCCGGCCGCCAGGGCGCGGCCATGCGCACCGCTGCGCATGGTGCGGTAGGACAGCACGCCGGGTGCGGCGACCGACAGGGCGATGAGGAACTGCGCGTACAGCATCGCCTCAGTCCGCCGCGTCGACCGGGCGGGAGCGGCGCACCGCCGGCACCGGGGCCTGCAGTGGCGGCTCGCCGGCGGGGTCGGCGAGGGCGTGCAACAGCCGCTCGCGGATCTGCGCCAGCTTGCTGTCGTGCGTCACCTTCAGGCCGAACACGTCCTTCACGTAGAAGACGTCGATGGCCTTCTCGCCGTAGGTGGCGATCTTCGCCGAGGAGATCTGCAGCGACAGGTTCGACAGCGCGCGCGTCACGTCGTACAGCAGGCCCGGGCGGTCGCGGCCGTTCACCTCGATCACCGTGTGGGTGGTTGAGGCGGCGTTGTCGATCAGCACGCGCGGCGGCACGTGGAAGACGCGCGTCCGGCTGGTCATCGGCGAGCGGCGGTTCGCCAGCTCCTGCAAGGGCTTGAGCTGGCCGGCCAGAACCCTCTCGATGGTCACCGACAGCTTGGCCAGCTTGTCGCCGCCCTCGAAGGCGCCGCCCACCGCGGCGTCCTGCACCGAGAAGACGTCCAGCGCCATGCCGTTGGTCATGGTGAAGATCTTCGCGTCGAC
This sequence comes from Azospirillum sp., assembly GCF_050789165.1. Lineage (NCBI taxonomy): Bacteria > Pseudomonadati > Pseudomonadota > Alphaproteobacteria > Rhodospirillales > Azospirillaceae > Azospirillum > Azospirillum sp. Next base: position 209,742 of record NZ_JBOZRT010000155.1, on the reverse strand, counting down.
GATGTCCGCCCCGCTCGCCGCCAGCGCCCCGGCGAGGCGCGAGAACAGGCCGTGGTGGTCGGTGGCGTAGATCGTCACCTCGGTGATGGCGCGGCCGCGGTCGACCCGCGTCTCGACCGTCAGCGGGCGCTGGTCGCGCTCGGCGCTGCGGATCAGGCGGGCGTGGCGGCCCAGCGTGTCGGTGTCGAAGCTCAGCCAGTAGGCGGGGTAGCCCAGCGTCAGGTGGGTGTCGGTCTCCGCCGGCTCGAAGTCGGCCAGCTCTTCGCGCAGCGCCGCCTGCGCCGCCTGGATGCGCCGCTCGCGCCCCGCCACCGACAGACCGCCGGACATGATTTCTTCGGAACGGTTGTACAGCTCGCGCAGCAGCGTGGCCTTCCAGTTGTTCCAGCGCTGCGGGCCGACGGCGCGGATGTCGGCGACGGTGAGCACCAGCAGCAGCCGCAGGCGCTCCGGCGACTGCACCAGCGCCACGAAGTCGCGGGCGGTCTTCTCGTCCTCCAGGTCGCGCTTGAAGGCGACCTGCGACATGGCGAGGTGCCAGCGCACCAGCCACGCCACCGTCTCCGTCTCCTCCGCCGTGAGGCCGAGGCGCGGGCACAGCTTCTCCGCCACGCGCGCACCCAGCACCGAGTGGTCGCCGCCGCGGCCCTTGGCGATGTCGTGCAGCAGGACGGCCACGTAGAGGGCGCGGCGCGACACCACCTTGTGGATCACCTCCGACGACAGCGGCAGCTCGTCCGCCAGCTCGCCCTGCTCGATCTTGTGCAGGATGCCGATGGCGAACAGCGTGTGCTCGTCCACGGTGAACACGTGGTACATGTCGTACTGCATCTGCGCCACGACGCGCCCGAAGTCGGGCACGAAGCGGGCCAGCACGCCGGCCTCGTTCATGCGGCGCAGGGCCAGCTCCGGGTCCTTGGGGCCGGTCAGCATCTCCAGGAACAGCCGGTTGGCTTCCGGGTCGTTGCGCACCTTGGGGCCGAGCGCCGTGAGCGAGCGGGTGATCGAGCGCAGGGCGTTCGGGTGGATGTCCAGGTCGTTCAGCTGCGCCACGTGGAACAGCCGGATCATGTCGATCGGGTGTTCACGGAACTGCTTGTCGTCGCGCACGTTCAGGCGCTCGCCGTCGAGGACGAAGCCGTCGATGTCCTTGCGGCGGGTCAGCGCGGCGAGGCGCAGGATGTTGAACTTGGGTGGGCGTTTCGACTCCGCCTCCAGCGCCGCGCAGAAGATGCGCGTCAGGTCGCCGACGTCCTTGGCGACCAGGAAGTAGTGCTTCATGAAGCGTTCCACGCCCTTGGTGCCGGCGTGGTCGGTGTAGCCCATGCGGGCGCCGATCTCCGACTGCACGTCGAAGGTCAGGCGGTCCTCCATGCGGCCGGTCAGGTAGTGCAGGTGGCAGCGCGCGGTCCACAGGAAGTTCTGCGCCTTGGCGAAGCGCTGCGCCTCCTCGGGCAGCAGGACGTTCTTGCCGACCAGTTCGTCGGCCTCGTCGGCGCGGTACAGGTACTTGCCGATCCAGAACAGCGTCTGCAGGTCGCGCAGGCCGCCCTTGCCGTCCTTCAGGTTCGGCTCCAGCACGTAGCGGCTGTCGCCGAGCTTCTGGTGGCGGGAGTCGCGCTCGGCCAGCTTGGCCTCGACGAACTCCTGGCCGGACCCGGAGACGACCTCCTTGTCGAAGCGCTTCTTCAGCTCCTGGAACAGCTTGCGCGGGCCCCAGAGGTAGCGCGACTCCAGGATCGCCGTGCGGATGGTGACGTCGGCCTTGGACTGCCGGATGCAGTCGTCGACGCTGCGCACCGCGTGGCCGACCTTCAGGCCGAGGTCCCACAGGACGTACAGCATGTACTCGACCACCTGCTCGACCCGCGGCGTGCGCTTGTAGGGCAGCAGGAAGAGCAGGTCGATGTCGGAGAACGGCGCCAGCTCGCCACGGCCGTAGCCGCCGGTGGCGACGATGTCGAACTGCTCGCCCAGCGTCGGGTTGGCGGACGGGAAGATGTGCGTCAGCGTGAAGGCGGCCAGCGTGCGGATCAGCCGGTCGGCGAGGTAGCAGTTCTGCCGCACGCATTCCTCGCCGGAGCCACCCTGCTCGAACCGGGCGCGCACCTCGGCCCGGCCGCGGGTCAGCGCGCCGCGCAGGCACGCGATGACATGCGGGCGCACCTTGTCGCCGGTGCCGTGCTCCTCGACCAGCGCGTCCAGCTCCTCCATCAGCTTGGCCTTGGAGATGATGGCGCGGCGGTTCGGGATCTCCTGGGGCGGTGCGGCGGGGGCGGCGGCGCGGGGCGACAGCATCAGGGCGGGCTTTCCAGGCGGTGCGGACGATTCGCACTATAGACGGATTCGCCTGGGGGTGCACGGGCGTCGGCGGGGCGCGGAATTCACCGGTCAGACCCGCAAAGTTCGCGGGGCGCCTCGTCCCTCCTCAACGGCTTGGTAAGCCTTTTGGCGTATATCTATGGCTCATGGCGATAAACGCCGGAGTGCGTACAATGCTCGTTACCCTCGCTCCCACGCCGCGGGACCACACAGGCGGCGGCCTGCGCATCGGATCTCCGCTCCTCGAAATCGCGCAGGCCATCAACCGGGACTGCCCGAACGACGTGGTCGTCGAAGTGCTCGACGCGCACGGGCGCCGCGAGGCCGTGTTCGGCGACGAGCAGGACTACGGGTCGATCGACCTGTTCTGACGCTTCGGCTCAGCGCCGGACGCGCGACAGACGGCGCGCGTTGGCGCGGGCGCGGCGGTGGAAGGCCGGCAGGCCGGCGCCGGCCAGGCTGGCCGCGGATTCCACGAAATGCATGCCGGCGTTCATGCCGGCGCTCATGCTCTCTTCCCACCAGCGCTGCTGCACGGTGACCAGATCGAGCGGCGAGCGGCAGGTGCCCAGGCTGGCCATCGCCAGCGTCGCCGCCTGCACCGGGCCGGTGAACAGCGCCAGCCATGCGTGCTGAAGCTCGGCGACGCCGACCGCCATGGCGGAGGTCGCCTCGGCCACGGCCTCGACCTTTTCCGCGCCCATGCGGACGAACTCGGGATCGGTGGCCGACAACGGGTCGGTCAATGTGCCGGCCATCATCGCCGTTCGGTAGCCGATGGTGCGCGCCGCGGCGACGCCCATCTCGCCGTGCTTGCCGGCGGTCTTCGCCAGTTCGTTCACCACCGCCGCCATCCGGGTGGCGTGACCCGCAGGGTTGGCTCGCCGAGCCGCCATGTGTACCGTCCTTGTGCGCTGCAACAGAAAGCCCCTCCCCAACGCTGAAGGATGGGGAGGGGTTCCGCAGCGACGGGTTCTACGCCGAACGCAGGGCGCGGTCCAGATCCTCGACGATGTCCTGCGGATCCTCCAGGCCGACCGACAGGCGGATCAGGTCGGGGCGGATGCCGGCCTTGGCCTTGTCCTCCGGCGCCACCTTGGCGTGGGTGGTGGTGTCGGGGTGGGTGATCAGGCTCTTGGCGTCGCCCAGGTTGTTGGAGATCAGCACCATCCGCAGGTCGTTCATGAAGCGGAACGATTCGTCCCGGCCGCCCTTGATGCGGAAGGCGACCATGGTGCCGCCGCCGGTCATCTGCCGGCGCGCCAGATCGTGCTGCGGGTGGCTGGGCAGGGTGGGGTAGAGCACCTGCGTCACCTTCGGGTGGGTGGACAGGAACTCCGCCACCTGGGTGGCCGCCTGGGTCTGGGCGTTGACGCGCAGTTCCAGCGTCTCCAGGCCCTTGAGCAGGACCCAGGCGTTGAACGGGCTGATGGTCGGGCCGGTGTGGCGGACGAAGGGGTGGATCACCTCCGTGCCGAACTTGGCGTCGGACAGGATGATGCCGCCCAGGCAGCGGCCCTGGCCGTCGATGTGCTTGGTCGCTGAATAGACGACGACGTCGGCGCCGAACTCCAGCGGGCGCTGCGCCACCGGCGTGGCGAAGGCGTTGTCCACCACCACCTTGGCCCCGGCCTTGTGGGCGAGGTCGCACACCGCCTTGATATCGACGATCTCCAGCCCCGGGTTGGAGGGGGTCTCCAGGAACACCGCGGCCGTCGGCTGGGACAGCGCCTCCTCCCAGGCCGCCGGATCGGTGCCGTCGATCAGGACGGGGACGATGCCGTAGCGCGGGCAGAGGTTCTTGACGATGTGCAGGCACGAGCCGAACAGCGCGAACGGTGCCACGATGCGGTCGCCGGCCTTGAGGAAACACAGGAGCGCCGCCGTCACCGCGGCCATGCCGGAGGTGGTGGCGTAGGCCCACTCCGCGCCCTCGTAAGCGGCGAGGCGGTCCTCGAACATGGCGCAGGTCGGGTTGCGGAAGCGCGAGTAGACCTGACGCTGGCCGTCGTTGAGGAAGGCGCTCTCCGCCTCCTCGGCCGAGGCGTAGACGAAGCCGGAGGTCTGGAAGATCGCCTCCGACGTCTCGTCGAAGCCGGAACGCTGGGTGCCGCCGTGCACCAGCTTGGAGCGCGGGCGCAGCCCGGCGACGTTGGGTTTGCGGGTATCGGTCCTGGCCATGGCCGCCTCTCTCCTGTTCCCGCGGCCGGGGGGCGTGCCGGCCGCACAAACAAAAAACGCCCCGACCGTCCACAGGTCGAGGCGCGGACGCGGCTCGGACCTCTTTAGCGGATTGTTTTACGTGGCCCGCAAGCCGGTCGCCCAAATCACCACGTGACGACGGTTTTAGGCCCGGCCACCGGGCGCGTCAAGCCTCCGTGCGGCAACGTCACGCAGGAGTATGCGCTCCGCGCCGCTTGTCACGGCTGGGTTGCCTGATCATAGAGGTGTGGCTCCTTACTCTCTGCGCCGGTGATGCCGTGCAGTACCGCAAGTTCCACGACCGCCATTTCACGCGGTTCGCCCTCGCCGGGCGCCTGACCGGCCAGGGCGGCGACGAGGTGCGCGACCTGATCGCCGACGTGAAACACGCCACCGACCGCCGTTGCGTGCTCGACCTGGGCGGGCTGGAGTTCATCGATTCCGCCGGCATCGGCATGCTGCTGGTGGTCAACGGCGAGGCGATCGCGGCCGGCAAGTCGGTCGCCATGCTGACCGGCGAGGGGCAGGTGCTGCGCGTGGTGACGCTGACCCGCATCGGCATGATCATCCCGCAGTTCGAGAGCCTGGACGCCTACGTGGCCTCCTGCGTGCCGGAGGAGGTGCTGGCCGAGCACCCCTGCGCCCCCGGCGAGAACCCGCTGGCCCTGGCGGCGCGGGCGCTGAAGGCCGACGCGGCGTAACCGCCCCTTACCCCTTCAGCAACCCGCGCAGCCGGTACAGCTCCTCCAGTGCCTGACGCGGCGTCAGGTCGTCGGGGTTGACGGCCTTCAGCGCCTCCTCCACGGCGGAGGGCTGCGGCGGTGCCGCGGCCGGAGCGGCCGGGGGCGGGCGCTTCTTTGCGGCGCTGAACAGCGGCAGATCCTCGGCGAGGCGGTGGATGGCGGCGTTCTGCTCGCCGGATTCGAGGATCTGCAGCACCTCCTCGGCACGGCCGACCACCGCCGCCGGCAGGCCGGCCAGCTTGGCGACATGGATGCCGTAGCTGCGGTCCGCTGCGCCGGAGGTCACCTCGTGCAGGAACACCACGTCGCCCTGCCACTCCTTGATGCGCATGGTGTGGCAGTTGAGCGCCGGCAGCTTGGAGGCCAGCATGGTCAGCTCGTGGTAGTGCGTGGCGAACAGCGCGCGGCAGCGGTTGACGTCGTGCAGGTTCTCCACGCACGCCCAGGCGATGGACAGGCCGTCGAAGGTCGCGGTGCCGCGGCCGATCTCGTCGAGGATGACCAGCGCCCGCTCGCCGGCCTGGTTCAGGATGGCGGCGGTCTCCACCATCTCCACCATGAAGGTGGAGCGGCCGCGGGCGAGGTCGTCGGCCGCGCCGACGCGGCTGAACAGCCGGTCGACCACGCCGATGTGCGCGTTGTCCGCCGGCACGAAGCTGCCCATCTGCGCCAGCACGGCGATCAGCGCGTTCTGGCGCAGGAAGGTCGATTTACCCGCCATGTTCGGGCCGGTCAGCAGCCACAGCCGGTTTTCCGGCGCCAGATCGCAGTCGTTGGCGACGAACGGGCCGGCGTTCTGGCTGTCCAGCACCGCCTCCACCACCGGGTGGCGGCCGCCCTTGATCGAGAAGGCGAGGCTGTGGTCCACCACCGGACGGTTGTAGCGCCGCTCCGCCGCCAGCTCGGCCAGCGACAGCGCCACGTCCAGCGCGGCCAGTGCGCGGGCGGCGTGCACGATGCGGTCGGCCTGGTCGGTGACCAGGGCGACCAGCTCCTCGAACAGGCCCATCTCCACGGCCAGCGCCTTGTCGGCCGCCTCGGAGATGCGGCGCTCCAGGTCCGACAGCTCGACCGTGCCGAAGCGCACGGCGTTCGCCATGGTCTGCCGGTGCATGAACAGCTCGCGGTTCTTGCCCGACAGCAGCTTGTCGGCGTGCGTCGCCGTCACCTCGATGTGGTAGCCGAGCACGTTGTTGTGCTTGACCTTCAGCGCCGGCACGCCGGCGAGGTCGGCGTACTTGGCCTGCAGGCCGGCGATCAGGCGGCGGCTCTCGTCGCGCAGCGTGACCAGCTCGTCCAGCGTGTAGGAATAGCCCGGCGCGATGAAGCCGCCGTCGCGCGCCAGAAGCGGCAGCTCCGGCGCCAGCGCCTGGGCCAGACGGTCCACCAGCTCGAAATGCTCGCCCAGGTTCCGCACGATGGCGCCCAGGCCGTCGGGCAGCAGCGGGAAGGTGCCGTGCAGCAGCGCCTTCACTTCGGCGGCGGCGCGCAGCCCGTCGCGTACGCAGGCGAGGTCGCGCGGACCGCCGCGGCCCAAGGACAGGCGGGACAGCGCGCGCTCCAGGTCCGGGCAGCGCTTCAGCACCTCGCGGGCGTCGGCGCGCAGCCGCTCCTCGGTCAGCGCGAACTCGACCATGTCCAGGCGCTTGGCGATCGCCGTCGGGTCGGTCAGCGGGGCGGACATGTGGATCGCCAGCATACGCGCCCCGGCGCCGGTCACCGTGCGGTCGATGGTGGCGAGCAGGCTGCCGCGCCGCTCGCCGGTCATCGTGCGGGTCAGCTCCAGGTTGCGCCGGGTCGCGGCGTCTATCTCCAGGACGGCGCCGGGGCCGACGCGGCGCGGCGGCGAGAGCCGCGGCATGCGGCCCTTCTGCGTCAGCTCGACGTAACCGACCAGCGCGCCGGCCGCCGCCACCTCCGAGCGCGTGAAGCCGCCGAAGGCGTCCAGCGTGCCGACGCCGTAGAGGGTCAGCAGGCGCTGCTTGCCGTTCTCGGAATCGAAGCGCGGGTTGGGCTGGACGGTCAGGCGCTCCTTCCACTCGCCCCACAGCTCGAACAGGTCGGGGTCCTGGCACAGGCGTTCGGGGACCAGCACCTCCTGCGGGTCGAGGCGGCCGAGCGCGGCGCCGAGACCCGCGCGGTCCACCGGCTGCACCACCACCTCGCCGGTCGACAGCTCAAGCCACGCCAGCCCGATGGATCCCGCCACCTCGGCCACCGCGGCCAGCCAGTTGGAGGAGCGCGCGTCGAGCAGCGTGTCCTCGGTCAGCGTGCCCGGCGTGACGATGCGGATGACGCCGCGCTTCACCACCGACTTGGAGCCGCGCTTCTTGGCTTCCGCCGGGTCCTCCATCTGCTCGCAGATGGCGACGCGGAAGCCCTGGCGGATCAGGCGCTGCAGGTAGTTCTCGTGGCTGTGCACCGGCACGCCGCACATCGGGATGTCCTCGCCCAGGTGCTGGCCGCGCTTGGTCAGCGCGATGTCCAGCGCCTGCGCGGCCTTCACCGCGTCGTCGAAGAACATCTCGTAGAAGTCGCCCATCCGGTAGAACAGCAGGCAGTCGGGGTGCGCCTGCTTGATCTCCAGGTACTGCGCCATCATCGGCGTGGCATCGGACGGGACGGAAACGGTGAGGTCGGACACGGGTTGAAACCGGCAGTGGGGGATGGGGCGGGGGCGTGACCCTATAGCACGGCGAGCGCTCTGGCGCACCGCCCCCGCAGGGGGCTAGAGTGGGCCACCGTAACGTCGTGAGGAGATGGCCGTGGCGCAAGCGTCCGATACCGCAAACCCGGGCGAAGTCCGCGAGGTCGTGGCCCTGTTCGAGACACGGGAGTCCTTCGACCGCGCCGTGGGCGCCCTGCTGGCGGCCGGCTTCGCGCGCGAGGACCTCAGCGTGCTGGCGAGCCACACGTCCCTGGAGGCGGCCGAGAAGCGCCCGTCCACCCCGCGCGACGAGGCGCTGACCGGCCTGGTGGGCGAGCTGAAATACGCCTTCCCGCTGACCACCGCCGGCCTGATCGCCATCGTCGGCGGCCCGATCACCGCCAGCGTGGCGGCGGTGGTGGCGGCCGGCATCGGCGGCATCGCCATCAAGGACTACCTGGACGAGCTGACCAGCCACCCGGAGACCGACGAGTTCGCCCGCGCGCTGGAGGCCGGCGGCGTCATCCTCTGGGTCCGCGTCGACAATCCCAACGCCGAGCTGGACGCCAGCGCCGTGCTGATGCGCGAAGGCGGCAAGAACGTGCACCTCGTCACGCGCGAGGAATAGGAAGCCATACCGGCGGGGCTCACCCGATTCCCTAAAATGTCGGGTGACTCCGGCCGGCGAATCCGTTATCGAGCGCCCAACCCGTACAGCGGATGAGCGCTCGTGATGCGAACCGTCACCATCGGTCTGCTGGTCGCCGGACTTGCCGGCGTCGCGGCCTGTACCCCCAATTACTCGCCGAACACCTACGGTGCCGGCTCCGTGCAGCAGGCGAACAAGGTCGAGCCGGGTGTCGTCGTCGGCTTCCGGCAGGTGGCGATCAGCGCCAGCGGCACGGTCGGCGCGGTCACCGGCGGTGCCGCCGGCGGCGTGCTGGGCTCGCAGAGCGGCAGCTTCGGCGTCAACGCGGCGCTGGGCGCGGTCGGCGGCACGGCGATCGGCAGCCTGATCGGCACGGCGGTGGAGCACGTCACCGGCGACACCACCGGCTGGGAATACATCGTCCGCAAGGCGAACGACGAACTGGTGTCGGTCACCCAGCGCGAGGAGAAGCCGATCCCGCTGGGCCAGAAGGTGCTGGTGATCACCGGCAGCCAGGCGCGCATCGTCGCCGACTACTCCACGCCGGTCGAGCCGGCGCCCGCCAAGGCGGTAGAGAAGCCGAAGGCGGAGGAGAAGCCGGTGGTGAAGGAGGAGACGGCGCCGCCCGCTCCCGCCGCGCCGCTCCCTTCCCCGGCCGCCAGCGCCGTGCCCGATCCCTTCGCGCCGGTGCCGCTGCCGGTCGAAGCCCCGCCCGCCGTCCCGCCGGCCCCGTGATCCCGGTCCGGGACACCGGCGCCTCCACCCGCAAAAAAAATCCGGCGGTCTGTCGATTCCGCGGACACCCGTTCGTCGTATGGTCGCGGGAGGCCGCAGTGGCCTCCACGGATCATAGGGAGACGAGACGATGCGTGTCATGGTGATGGTGAAGGCGACCGGCGACAGCGAAGCGGGCGTGATGCCCTCGGCGGAACTCCTCGAGGCCATGGGCCGCTACAACGAGGAATTGGCGAACGCCGGCGTCCTCCTGGCCGGCGAGGGCCTGCACCCGTCGAAGAAGGGCAAGCGCGTCGCCTTCGACGGCGCGGCGCGCACCGTCATCGACGGCCCCTTCGCGGAGACCCGCGAACTGGTCGCCGGCTTCTGGCTGTGGGAGGTCAAGGACATGGCCGAGGCGGTCGAGTGGGTGAAGCGCTGCCCCAACCCGATGCCCGGCCCGAGCGAGATCGAGATCCGCCCGGTGTTCGAGGCGGCCGACTTCGGCGACGCCATGACGCCGGAAGCCGCTGAGACGGAAGAGCGGATCCGCGGGAAGCTGGCCGGCCGCTGAGGCCACGCCCGTCGCCGCCGCGGCTTGCCCTGCCATCCGCCCGTCCCGTAAGCTGGGCGCGTGGCGGCGACGGACACCCATCAGGCGATCGAAGCGGTTTTCCGGATCGAACAGGTGCGGCTCATCGCCGGCCTCGTCCGGATGGTGCGCGACGTCTCCCTGGCGGAGGAACTGGCGCAGGACGCGCTGGTCGCCGCCCTGTCCGAATGGCCGAGGAGCGGAGTGCCGGCGAATCCCGGCGCCTGGCTGATGGCCACGGCCAAGCGCCGGGCCATCGACGGATTCCGCCGCGACCGCATGCGCGCGCGAAAGCACGCCGAGATCGGCCGGGACCTCGACGGCGAACCGGCGACCAGCGTCGAGGACATCGAGGCGGCCCTCGACGACCAGATCGGCGACGAGGTGCTGGGGCTGACCTTCATCGCCTGCCACCCGGTGCTGTCCCGCGAGGCGCGCGCCGCCCTCACGCTGCGCCTGATCGGCGGGCTGACCACGGACGAGATCGCCCGCGCCTTCCTTTCGACCGAGGCGACCGTCGCCCAGCGCATCGTCCGGGCCAAGAAGACGCTCGGCAAGGCCGGTGCCGCCTTCGAGGTGCCGCGCGGCGAGGACCGGAAAGCGCGCCTCGCCTCGGTGCTGGAGGTCGTGTACCTGATCTTCAACGAAGGGTACGCGGCCACCGCCGGCGAGGACCTGATCCGGCCGGGCCTGTGCGCCGAGGCGCGGCGGCTGGGCCGTATCCTCGCCCGCCTGACGCCCGAGGAGCCCGAGGTGTTCGGCCTGCTCGCGCTGATGGACATCCAGGCCTCGCGCCTGAACGCCCGCACGGCGCCGGACGGCTCGCTGGTTCCCCTGACCGAACAGAACCGCGCCCGGTGGGACCGGCTCCTGATCCGGCAGGGGCTGGACGCCCTGGCGCGCGCCGGAGCGTTGGGTGGCGCCGACGGCCCCTACGCCCTGCAGGCCGCGATCGCCGCCTGCCATGCGCGGGCGCGCACGATGGACGAGACGGACTGGGCCAGGATGGCCGCGCTCTACGATGCGTTGCGTGCGGTCATGCCGTCTCCGGTGGTGGACTTGAACCGTGCCGTGGCCCACAGCATGGCGTTCGGCCCGGAGGCCGGACTGGCACTCATCGACGAAATCGCCGGGGCCGCGGCCCTGCGCGGCTATGCGCCCCTGCCGGCGGCGAGGGGGGATTTTCTGTTCCGGGCCGGTCGGCTGGCCGAAGCCAGGGAGGAGTTCGAGCGCGCGGCCGCGCTCACCCGAAACGAGCGCGAGAGGGCCTTCCTCCTCGCACGGGCGGCGGCCTGCGGCGGTCGGGCCGGGCGAAGCTAGCCCGCATCCGGCAACCGCACCGTCACCCGCAAGCCGCCCAGCGCGTCGGCGTCCAGCGCCACGTTGCCGCCGTACAGCTCCACCACGTCGCGCACGATGGCGAGGCCGAGGCCGGAGCCGGGGGTCTGCTCGTCCAGGCGCTCGCCGCGGGCAAAGACGCGGTCGCGGGCGGCGGCGGGCAGGCCGGGGCCGTCGTCCTCGATGGTCAGCACGAAATCGCCATCGCGGCTCTCCGCCGACGCGCGGATGGCGCCGCCGGCCCACTTCACCGCGTTGTCCAGCAGGTTGCCGGCGATCTCGTCGAAGTCCTGCACCTCGATCGGGGCGAGCAGCGCGTCGTCCGCCTGCACCGTCACCGACACCGCGCGGTCCGGGTGGGCCAGCGTCGCGACGCGGCCCAGGGAGGACAGACGCGCGCGCGCCGGGGTGCGGCTGCCGCCCACCGTGCGGGCGGCGGCGCGCGCGCGCGCCAGATGGTGGTCGACATGGCGGCGCATCGCCTCGATGTCCTCCAGCACCGCGCTGCGCAGCGCCGGGTCGGCCGTCTGCATGCGGTTGCGCAGCACGCTCAGCGGCGTCTTCAGCGCGTGCGCGAGGTTGCCGGCCTGGGTGCGGGCGCGCGCCACCACGGCGGCGTCGTGCGCCAGCACGGCGTTGAAGTCGTCCACCAGGGGCTGCACTTCGGTCGGCCAGGTGCCCTCGATGCGTTCCGCGGCACCCCGGCGCAGCCGGGCCAGCGCAGCGCCGAGCCGGCCGAGCGGGCGCAGACCCAGCGTCACCTGCGCCAGCGCCGCCGTCAGGATGCCCGCGGCGATCACCGCCAGCGAGGCGGCGAGCGCGCGGCCGAACTGCTCGGCCGGCCGGTCCAGTTCGGCGCGGTCGGCGGCGACGGCGACGCGCAGCGGCTCGCCGGCGGGCGGCTCGACGATGCGCTCGACCACCAGCAGCGGCCGGTCGCGCGGGCCGATGACCTGGTGCCGGTGCAACTCGCCGTCGCCCGGCTCGTCCTGCGGCAACGGCAGCGCCACGTCCCACAGCGAGCGCGAGCGCAACGGCTCGCCCGGCTGGTCGATCTGCCAGTACAGGCCGGAGAACGGCTTGGTGAATCGCGGGTCGCTCAGCGGGCGGACGGTCGGCGGGCCGTCCGCCGGGAAGTCCAGGTTGGCGAGCAGCTGGTCGAGGTGGGTGGCCAGCGTCGCTTCGACCTGCTGCTGCAGGTGGCTGCGGAACAGCGCCGTCAGCGCCAGCCAGGACCCGGCCATGGCGACCGCCAGCCACAGCCCGGCGCCGATCAGCAGGCGGGCGCGCAGCGAGCGCGGCATGGCGACATGCAAAAGCGGAAGCGGCATCACCCGCCGCCCAGGCGGTAGCCGGCGCCGCGCACCGTCTCGACGAAGCCGTCGCCAAGCTTGCGGCGCAGGCGGCCGACGAACACCTCGATGGTGTTGCTGTCGCGGTCGAAGTCCTGGGCGTAGATGTGCTCGGTCAGTTCCGTCTTCGAAACGATCTGCCCGGGATGATGCATGAGGTAGGACAGCACGCGGAACTCGTGCGCCGTCAGCTTGACCGGCACGCCGTTCAGCGTGACGCGCCCGGTGCGCGTGTCGAGCCGCACCGGGCCGTGCGTCAGCTCCGGCGAGGGTTGGCCGCTGGCCCGACGGATCAGGGCGCGGACGCGGGCGACCACCTCCTCCATGTGGAAGGGCTTGCCGAGGTAGTCGTCGGCGCCGGCGTCGATGCCCTCGACGCGCTCGGTCCAGCTGTTGCGGGCGGTGAGCACCAGCACCGGCACGGTCACCCCATCGGCCCGCCAGCGCTTCAGCACCGTCAGGCCGTCCATCACCGGCAGGCCGAGGTCGAGCACCACCGCGTCGTACGGTTCGGTGCCGCCAAGGTGCAGCGCGTCCTCGCCGTTGTCGGCGCGGTCCACGGCGTAGCCGGCCGCCTCCAGGCTGTGCGCCAGCTGTTCCGCCAGCTCGGCGTCGTCCTCGACCACAAGAATGCGCATGTCAGTGCCTGCCCCGCCGGCCCAGGCCGGCCCCTTTCGCCTTCAGCACCTCGGCCGTGGCGGCGTCCAGCTTCACCTCGATGATGCGGCCGTCCGACGCCAGCAGCTTCACCTCGTAGAGCCACCGGCCGTCGTCCTCGTCCAGCTCGACCTCCAGGACGCTGCCGCCGAACTGCGCTTCCACCGTGTCGAGGATGCGGCGCAGGGGCAGGACCTTTCCCTCCTCGACCGCGCGGCGGGCGTGGTCGTGGTCGCGGTCGGCGAGCACCGGCATGGGAGCCGCGAGCACGGCGCCGGCGAGGAGGAGGGTAAGGATCCGCATGGTCGGCATGCTGCTCCAAACAAGCTGAACGCCGGCTGAACGGCCGCTTCAGGCCCGGTTCAGCGGCGGGGGTGCATCGTGCCTCCACCATTCACCAAGTCCAAGGAGCAGACAATGCGTTTCGGAATCGCCGCCGCCGCCCTTCTCGCCGCCGGCCTCGCCACCGCCGCCTACGCGCAGCAGGCGCAGCAGCCGCAGACGACGGTGGCCGCAGACACCCTGTCGGTCCGCGCCATCCTCGACAAGGTCGAAGCGCAGGGCTACCGCGACATCTCCGAGGTGGAGCGGGAGGATGGCCAGTACGAGGTGAAGGCCACCGACGCCGAGGGGCGCAAGGTCAAGATCAAGCTCGACGCCCGCACCGGAGAGGTCGTCAAGGCCGAGCGGAAGTAGGTTCTACTCGACGCCGGCGGCCACCAGCAGGGCCTTGGCCTCCGGCGAGCCGAGGAAGCGGACGAAGGCGCGGGCGCCCTCCGGGTTGGGGGCGCCCGCCAGCGCCGCGGCGGCGTAGCGGGTGACGTTCTGCACCTCGGCCGGCAGCGGGCCGACGAAGGTCAGGCCCTTCCCGCGGTACAGCATGATCTCGGTGATGGCGCCGAAGCCGACCTCGGCGCCCTTTCCTTTGATCAGGTGCTCCATAACGGCGGCGCCGTCGGGGTAGCGGGTGGTCTTGGCCTTGGCCTCGTCCCACAGGCCGAGCTTCTGCAGCAGGCCCTCGACGTAGACGCCGGTGGAGGCCTGGTTGAAGACCAGCGACTCCGCGCCGCGCACGCCGGCCTTCAGCGCCTCGGCGCTGGAGACGTCGGGCTTCGGAGCGCCGTCGCGCACCGCCACGCCGACGCCGACCTTTCCGACCTCGGCGCGGACGTCCGGCATGAGCTTCGCCGCCGCCTCGTCGAGCACCGCGGGCGGGGCGAGCAGCACGTCGGCGACCTCACCGTCGGCGATCTTCTTGCGCAGCGCCGGGGCGGTGGCGAAGCGGACCGTCACGGCGTCGCCGGTCTGCCGCTTGTAGGCGTCGGCCACGGCCATGAGCCCTGGCTCGACCGCGCCGGCGCTGAGCACCTGGACTTCGCCAGCCAGGGCGGGTGTGGAGAAGGCGAGGAGCGCGGCGGTGATCCAGGTCTTCATGGTGCCCCCGATACGTTGTTCCCTCTCCCCTCTGGGGAGAGGGTTAGGGTTAGGGTGAGGGGGATGCCGGGGAACCGGGAACAGCCGCAACGCAGGGCCCCCTCACCCAGCCCTCTCCCCAGAGGGGAGAGGGTTTGTTACGCCTTGTTCGCCTTATGCCGCCGCTCGATGGCGTCCCACAGGGTCACTTCCAGCTGCACGCCGTTCAGGCGGTTGATCTCCTGGATGCCGGTGGGGGAGGTGACGTTGATCTCGGTCATGTAGTCGCCGATCACATCGATGCCGACGAAGACCAACCCCTTCTCGCGCAGCACCGGGCCGATGGCGGTGCAGATCTCCTGCTCGCGTGGGGTCAGCTCGGTCTTCCTGGCGCTGCCGCCGGCGTGGAAGTTGGCGCGCGCCTCGCCCTCCTGCGGCATGCGGCTGACGGCGCCGGCCGGCTCGCCGTCGATCAGGATGATGCGCTTGTCGCCCTGGCGGATCTCGGGCAGGTACTTCTGCACGATCACCGGCTCGCGGTAGAGCTGGGTGAACAGCTCCAGCAGCGAGCCCAGGTTCTCGTCGTCCGGCTTCAGGTGGAAGACGCCGGCGCCGCCGTTGCCGAACAGCGGCTTGACGATGATGTCCTTGTGCTGCGCGCGGAAGTCGAGGATCGCCTGCTTGTCGGACGTGATCAGCGTCGGCGGCATCAGGTCGGGAAACTTGGTGACGAACAGCTTCTCCGGCGCGTTGCGCACCTCGGCCGGGTCGTTCAGCACCAGCACCTTGGGCTGGACGTGCTCCAGCATGTGGGTGGCGGTGATGTAGGCCATGTCGAAGGGCGGGTCCTGGCGCATCAGGATGATGTCCAGGGTGGACAGGTCGGTCAGCGCCGCCTCGCCCAGCGTGTAGTGCGCGCCGCGCTTGCGCTCCACCGTCAGCGGGCGGACGCGGGCGGTCAGGGTGTTGCCGGTCAGCGACAGGTCGCGCGGGTGGTAGTGGAACAGCCGGTGGCCGCGCCGCTGCGCCTCCAGCGCCATCATGAAGCTGGAGTCCGTGTCGATGTTGATGGACTCGATGGGATCCATCTGAAGCGCGACGGCGAGGCTCATAGACGGTGTCTCCGGAAATCCGCTGCGGTTGGTGGGATGGCTTGAACTCTCCCGATCTCGTCATCCCCGCTTTCGCGGGGATGACGGCCATAAGGATGTGTCGGTTCACGCCATCCCGCAAATCGTTTCAGTCCAAACGGTTCTTGAGCTGCTGGATCAGCATGGCGGCCTGGTGCAGCTGCTGGTCGCTGCCGCCCAGGCGCATGAAGGTCTCGAGCGCGGCGATGGCCTCGTCCAGGTTGCCGCGGTGGGCTTCCAGCAGGCCGGTCTCGCGCCACAGCGCCGGCTCCTCCGGCGCCATCAGGCGCATGGCGTCCAGCACGTCGAGCGCCTGCGCCACGTCGTTGGCCGAGAGGTGGCGGAGCTTCAGGTTGTTCTGCAGGCGCAGCAGGATGTCGCGGTTGCCGACCGCCTGGTAGTAGGCGGGCTCCAGCTCCGCCGCGGTGCCGGCGGTGGCCTTGATCAGCTCGCGCAGGTCGACGACCGTGCGCACCTGCCCGCCGTTGAAGGGGTCGAGGATGGCGCGCTCGCCGTCCACCTCCAGGCGCACCAGGAAATGGCCGGGGAAGTTCAGCCCCACCATGTCCCAGCCCATGGAGCGCGCGGCGTGCAGGTACAGGATGCCCAGCGCCACCGGCAGCCCCTTGCGGCGGTCGATGACCCGCAGCAGGTTGGCGTTCTGCAGGTCGTCGTAGGTCTGGTCGTCGCCGCTGTAGCCGTGGCGGTCGATGACCACCTCGTGCAGCAGGGCGATGCGCGATTCCAGGCAATCGGTGTCGGGGTCGAAGCGTTCGGCCATGTCGCGGGCCAGCGCCGCGAGGTGGCGGCGGTAGCGGTCGAGCGGCTGGTCGGGACGGTCGAGCGCGCCGAGCGCCAGCGCACCTTCGGCGAGGTCGACGTCCTCGTCGCTCTGGGCGCCGATGCGGCGCAGGATCTCGCGGGCTTCCAGGCGGCTGCTCAAAGGACCGGTCCTTACGCTCGTTGCCGGTGGTCTCACCCCTTATAACCGCCAGGCGTCCACCAAGTGGCGCGGCAGGGCATAAGGCGTAACCAGCATCACGTCGAAGCGCAAGGTCAACCCGGCGTATTGCGGGTTGGCGCCCAGGAAGACGTGCGCCGCCCTTGAGAGCCGGCCGAGCTGCCGGGCGCCCAGCGCCTCGCTGGCGCTCTGCCAGTCGCGCCGGGCCTTCACCTCGATCACCGCCAGCGTGTCGCCGCGCCTGGCCACGATGTCGATCTCGCCCAGCGGCGTCTTCAGCCGGGTGGCCAGGATCCGGTAGCCCTTCAGGCGCAGCATGCCGCGGCACAGCGCCTCGGCGAAGCGGCCGAAACTCTCGCTCTTGCGGCGGCGCTCGTCGGTCACGGTCATCGCCCGCCCTCCCGCGACAGTTCCAGCGCGCGGGCGTAGACGTCCCGTTTCGGCCGGCCGGTCATCAGCGCAACCTCCGCCGCGGCGTCGCGCACCGACAGGCGGGACAGCGCGTCGCGCAGCGCGGAGTCGACGTCCACCGCCTGCGCCTCCGCCTCGGCGCCGGGCGGGGCGACGACGACGACGACCTCGCCCTTCGGCGGGCCGGCGGAGTCGTAATGCGCGGCGAGGTCGGGCAGCGGGCCGCGCCGCACCTCCTCGTACAGCTTGGTCAGCTCGCGGGCCACGGCGGCCTCGCGGGGGCCGAGCACGGCGGCCATGTCGGCCAGCGATTCGGCGAGGCGCTGCGGCGACTCGTAGAACACCAGCGTCGCCGGGACGGAGGCCACTTCACCGAGGGAGGTGCGGCGTGCGGCGCTCTTGTTGGGCAGGAAGCCGGCGAACAGGAAACGGTCGCTGGGCAGGCCCGACAGCACCAAGCCGGCCAGCGCCGCCGACGGGCCGGGCAGGGCGGTGACCGGCACCCCGGCCTCGACGCAGGCGCGCACCAGCTTGTAGCCGGGGTCGGAGACCAGCGGCGTGCCGGCGTCGGACACCAGCGCGATGGTTTCACCCGCCTGCATGCGGCCGATCAGGACCGGGCGCATCTTCGCTGCGTTGTGTTCATGGTAGGACACCAGCGGCGTCGCCACGCCGTGGATGCCCATCAGCTTGGAGGTGACGCGGGTGTCCTCGCAGGCGATGGCGTCGGCGCGCTTCAGCGTGTCGAGCGCCCGCAGCGTGATGTCGGCCGCGTTGCCGATGGGCGTAGCGACGACATACAGCCCGGCGGTCGGTTTACTTGCACGGCCGCTGCCGCTACCTTCACCCTGGCTTTGGGCGCCATGCCCTTGGGGCCTGGGATCAGGATTGGAGACCTTCGGTGGCACGACTGGCGACACCTTTCTCGCGCGCTCTGCGGTCGCGGCTTGCCCGCGGCCTGGGGGTGACGGCGGTTCTTCTTATGGCCGCCTGCGCGCCGAATGTAGCGGCCCCGCCCCCGGTGGTACAAGCGCCGCAACCCCCTGCCATTCAGCCTATGGCGCCGCAGGTCCAGAAGGTGGCGCTGCTGCTGCCGCTGACCGGCCCCAGCGCTGGCATCGGCCAGCCGATGCTGGACGCCGCGCAGCTGGCGCTGTTCGACGTGGCGGGCGAGACCTTCCAGCTGCTGCCGCGCGACACCAAGGGCACGCCGCAGGGCGCGGCCGAGGCGGCGCGGCAGGCGCTGGCCGAAGGAGCGCGCCTCATCATCGGCCCGCTGTTCGGCCAGGAGGTGCAGGCGGTGAAGCCGGTCGCCGCCGGCGCCGGAGTCGACGTGGTGGCCTTCACCACCGACGCGACGCTGGCCGGCAACGGCACCTGGGTCATGGGCTTCGTGCCGCTCGACCAGGTGCAGCGGGTCACCGGCTTTGCCCGGTCGCGCGGGGTGACGCGCTTCGTGGCGCTGGCGCCGCGCAGCCCGTACGGCGACGCGGTGGTCAGCGCGTTGCAGGGCGCCGCGCAACGCTTCGGCGGGCAGGTCGCGCAGGTCGAGCGCTACGAGCCGGCGCTGGCCGACCCTTCCGTCCCGGCGCGGCAGGTGGCGCAGGCGCCGGTGGCGCCGCAGGCGGTGATGCTGGCGGAAGGCGGCGAGAAGGTGCGCGCGCTGGGCGCGGCGCTGGCCGCCAACGGCGTCGATCCGGGACGGGTGAAGCTGCTGGGCACCGGGCTGTGGGACGAGCCGGGCCTGGGCCGCGAGCCGGCGCTGGTCGGCGCCTGGTACGCCGCCCCGGCGCCCGAGCAGCGCGCCGACTTCGAGGCGCGCTTCGAGGCGCTGTACGGCAGGAAGCCGCCGCGCCTCGCCACGCTGGCCTACGACGCCACGGCGCTGGCCGGCACGCTGGCGCGCATGGGCGGGGTGGCGCCGTTCGACCGCGCCAACCTGACCAACCCGAACGGCTTCGCCGGGGTGGACGGGCTGTTCCGCCTGCGCCCGAACGGCGCGGTGGAGCGCGGGCTGGCGGTGCTGGAGATCACGCCCGAGGGTGCCCGCGTGCTCGACCCGGCGCCGCAGACCTGGGAGGTCCTGGGGCAGTAGTAAATCCTCTCCCGGGGCTCTCGGCGGATCTTTGATCCGCCTGACGCCGTCAGCGCTGGCTGCGCCAGCGCGAGAGGCGGGAGAGGCGGGAGAGGGGTTAATCGTTCCACGGGTAGCCGCTGTCCACCTCGGCGAGGATGGCGGTCTCGCGCCGCCAGTCCGAGTGGTCGTGCAGCGGCAGCGTCGGCGACGGGGCGTGCAGGTGCGCCTCGTGGGCAGGGCGCGGCGTCATGGCGCCGATGGTCGCGGCGTCGGGGATGTACGGGGGCAGGGGACGGGGCATCGATGGTCTCCATCGTGAGCGGTGAGTTCACTGCACGAACACTGCCCCATCCCGGCCTATTCCCGCTGTGAGCCCGCCCACACGCGCCGCACGGAACCCATCGCCGCACCGTCCTGTCTTCGCATCGAGGGGAAACCAGGGGGAGCGCGGAGCGTGCGCCCGCCCCGGAACGATGGGAAGACGGCATGAAAGCGCTGTGTTGGCACGGCAAGGGCGACATCCGGTACGACACGGTCCCGGACCCGACGATCGAGGATCCGCGTGACGCCATCGTCAAGGTGACGACCTGCGCGATCTGCGGCTCGGACCTGCACCTCTTCGACGGCTTCATGCCCGGCATGCAGTCCGGCGACGTGGTCGGCCACGAGTTCATGGGCGAGGTGGTCGAGGTCGGCTCCGGCGCCAAGGGCAAGCTGAAGGTCGGCGACCGCGTCGTCGTCCCCTTCACCATCTGGTGCGGCGAGTGCGAGCAGTGCCGCCGCGGCAACTACTCGGTCTGCGAGCGCTCCAACCGCAACAAGGCGATGGCGGACAAGCTGTTCGGCCACACCACCGCCGGGCTGTTCGGCTACACGCACCTGACCGGCGGATACGCCGGCGGGCAGGCGGAGTACGTGCGCGTTCCCTACGCCGACAACACGCACGTGAAGATCCCGGATGGGCTGACCGACGAGCAGGTGCTGTTCCTCGGCGACATCTTCCCGACCGGCTGGCAGGCGGCGGCGCAGTGCGACATCCAGCCGACCGACACGGTGGCGGTCTGGGGCTGTGGCCCGGTCGGGCAGATGACGATCCGCAGCGCGCTGCTGCTGGGTGCGAAACAGGTCATCGCCATCGACCGCGTGCCGGAGCGGCTCAGCATGGCCAAGGCCGGCGGCGCCATCACCATCAACTTCGAGGAGGAGAGCGTCCTCGAACGGCTTTCCGAACTCACCGGCGGCAAGGGGCCGGAGAAGTGCATCGACGCCGTGGGCATGGAGGCGCACGCCACCGCCACGCTCGATTCCATCTACGACCGCGCCAAGCAGGCCATGATGCTGGAGAGCGACCGGGCGCATGTGCTGCGCGAGATGATCTACGTCTGCCGACCGGCCGGCACGATCTCGATCCCCGGCGTCTACGGCGGTCTGATCGACAAGATCCCGTTCGGCGCGTCGATGAACAAGGGCCTGACCTGGCGCATGGGGCAGACGCACGTCAACCGCTGGACGGACGACCTGCTCAAAAGGATCCAGGAGGGCCAGATCGACCCGTCCTTCGTCATCACGCACACCGTCGGCCTGGAGCAGGGGCCGGAGATGTACAGCACCTTCCGCGAGAAGCGGGACGGCTGCGTCAAGGTTGTGCTCAAGCCGTAAGGAGACTTTCGCGATGGCCTATTTCGTCAACAGCACGGCCGACACGTTGGCCCGCGGCATGGGCTGGTTCAGCATCGCTCTGGGCACCGCCGAGGTGGTGGCCGGGCGGAGCATCGCCCGCTGGCTCGGCATGGAGGAGCACACCACTCTGATCCGCGCCTACGGCGTGCGGGAGATCGGCGCCGGCATCGGACTGCTGTCGGTCGGCGACCCAAAGCCGTGGATGTGGGGCCGCATCGCCGGCGACGCGCTCGACCTCGGCACGCTGGCGGCCGGGCTGGGACGCGACAACCCGCGGCGCGACAACGTCGGCATCGCCATGGCGGCGGTGCTCGGCGCCACGGCGCTGGACGTGGCGTGCACCCGCATGCTGCACGCCGACGAGGCCCGCCACCGCGCCTTGCCGCCGCCGGACTACAGCGACCGCGTCGGCCTCGGCGGCCCGCCGGAGAAAATGCGCGGCGCGGCGCGCGACGCCCCCATCGGCGAGGACATGCGCACGCCGAAGCTGATGCGGCCGCTGGCGTAGGTCAGGCCAGCAACGCCGACAGCACGGCGTTGAGCCGCTGCCGCCCGGCGTGGGTGGCGCGCAGGGCGGTGGCGTCCACTTCCAGGAAGCCGCCGTCCACCAGGCGTGTCAGCGCATCCGCGTCGACCAGGGCGTCAAGGTCGCGGCCCGTCTCCTCGACGAAGCGGGCGCGGGCGACGCCCTCGGTCAGGCGCAGGCCCATCATCAGCAGCTCGGTGCCGCGGGAATCGGCGTCGATGGGCTCCGGCGCGTGGCCGCCATGGCCGTCGCGCTCGACGCGATCCAGCCAGATCTCCGGGGCGCGGTGGGCGCGGGTGGCCCATTTCGCCCCGTCCAGCGTCAGCCGGCCGTGCGCGCCGGGGCCGACGCCGACGTAGTCGCCGTAGCGCCAGTAGGTCAGGTTGTGCCGGCTCTCCTCGCCGGGGCGGGCGTGGTTGGAGATCTCGTAGGCCGGCAGGCCAGCGGCGGCCAGCAACTCCTGCGTCGCCTCGTAGAGGTCGCCGGCCAGCTCCTCGTCGGGGATCTTGAAATCACCGCGCTGGTGGGCCGGGAAGAACGCCGTGCCCTCCTCGATGGTCAGCTGGTAGACCGAGAGGTGGCCCACCGCGAAGTCCAGGGCGCGGGTCAGCTCCGCCTGCCACGCCGCGACGGTTTGGTCCGGGCGGGCGTAGATCAGATCGAAGGAGAAACGATCGAAGGTGCGCGCCGCCAGTTCGATGGCGCCCAGCGCTTCCGCCGCGTTGTGCTGGCGGCCGAGGAAGCGGAGCGACGCGTCGTCCAGCGCCTGGATGCCCAGCGACACCCGGTTCACCCCCGCCGCGCGGAAGGCCTGGAAGCGGTCGGCCTCGACGGAGGTCGGGTTGGCCTCCAGCGTCACCTCCAGGCTGTTGGCGACGCGCCAGCGCTGCTGGATGCGGTCGATCAGCGCGGCGGTGGTGCCGGGGTCCATCAGGGACGGTGTGCCGCCGCCGAAGAACACCGAGGTGACGGTTCGACCTTCCGTTGCGTCCGCGTAATGATCGAGTTCACGCAACAGCCCGTCGCGCCAGCGCGTCTGGTCGATGCGCTCGCGGACGTGGCTGTTGAAGTCGCAGTACGGGCACTTCGACTTGCAGAAGGGCCAATGGATGTAGATCCCGAAGCCGGGATCGGGGGTCATCGGAAGCATCGCTCCACGAGCTGGCGGAAGGCGTCGGCCCGGTGGCTCATCTCGTGCTTCTTGGCCGGGTCCATCTCACCGAAGGTAAGGTCGAACCCGTCGGGAACAAACATCGGATCGTAGCCGAACCCCTTTTCCCCACGCGGCGGCCACACCAGGGAGCCATAGCAGCGGCCCTCCACCGTCTCCACATGCCCGTCCGGCCACGCCAGGGAGAGCGCGCAGACGAAGTAGGCGGAGCGGTCGGCCGCGCCGGCCAACCCGTCCTCGACCTTCTGCATGGCGATGCGGAAGTCCTTGGTCGGCCCGGCCCAGCGCGCCGAGTAGATGCCCGGGTCGCCACCCAGCGCCGGCACCACCAGCCCGCTGTCGTCGGCCAGCGCGATGTGCCCGGCCTGGGCGGCCGCCAGCGCCTTGATCTCGGCGTTGGCGATGAAGGTGGTGCCGTCCTCCTCCGGCTCGGGCAGGCCGAGCTCGATGTTGGACTTGAAGGACTTGGCGTAGGGCCGCAGCAGGTCGGCGATCTCCCGCACCTTGCCGGGGTTGTGCGTGGCGATGACCAGCGTGTCGCCGGTGAAGTGGCGGGGGGTGGTCATGGTGGAAGGCTCCCGTTCGTTGCCCCCTCTCCCCACCCCCTCTCCCGCAGGGGGAGAGGGGCTTATTCGCATCGGCCCCCCTCTCCCCTCGCGGGAGAGGGGTTGGGGGAGAGGGGGCGGACGCTTAGCCGATGTTCAGCGCCGCCTTCTGCAGGGCGACCAGTTCGTTCACGCCCTTCTGCGCCAGCGCCAGCAGTTCGAGGAACTGGTCGTGGCCGAAGGGCTTCTCCTCGGCCGTGCCCTGCACCTCGACGATGCCGCCGCGGCCGGTCAGCACGAAGTTGGCATCGGCCTGGGCGTTGGAGTCCTCGGCGTAGTCGAGGTCGAGCACCGCCTTGCCCTGGAAGATGCCGCAGGAGACGGCGGCCACCTGGTCGGTCAGCGGCATGCGCTTGATGGCGCCGATGGTCAGCAGGTGCTGGAAGGCGAGGTGCAGCGCCACGTAGGCGCCGGTGATCGACGCCGTGCGGGTGCCGCCGTCGGCCTGCAGGACGTCGCAGTCCACCTTGATCTGCACCTCCGGCATGGCGGCGCGGTCGGTGACGGCGCGCAGCGCGCGGCCGATCAGGCGCTGGATCTCCTGCGTGCGGCCGGACTGCTTGCCCTTCGCCGCCTCGCGGTCGGTGCGCGAATGGGTCGAGCGCGGCAGCATGCCGTACTCCGCCGTCACCCAGCCGAGGCCCGTGCCCTTGAGGAAGCGCGGCACGCTGTCGTCGACGCTGGCGGTGCACAGCACATGGGTGTCGCCGAAGCGCACGAGGCACGAGCCCTCGGCGTACTTAGCGAAGCCGGGTTCCAGCGTGACGGTGCGCAGCTGGTCAAGGGCGCGGCCGGAGGGGCGCATCGGCGTAAGTCCTGTCTTTGCTTAAGAATGGGCAGGGAAGCTAGCGCCGCGTCCCCCCCAAGTCCAGACCGGTCGTCCAGGCCCGACCCAGACCCGACGTTGATTCGGTTGCACGACCTGCCTAAATTCCAACGCGTACACCGCGCATGGGAATTCGCAACCGACATGATCTCCGAGCTGAACCAGCGGTCGCGCGAGATCTTCCGGCACATCGTCGATGCCTACGTGGCGACCGGCGAGCCGGTCGGCTCGCGCACGATCTCGCGGCGGCTGGGCATGGCCCTGTCGCCGGCAACCATCCGCAACGTCATGGCCGACCTGGAGGAGCTGGGGCTGCTCTACGCGCCGCACACCTCGGCCGGCCGGATCCCGACCGAGCTGGGCCTGCGCCTGTTCGTCAACGGCATCCTCGAGGTCGGCGCGCTCACCGAGGACGAGCGCGAGTCCATCGAGGCCAAGTGCTCGTCCTCCGGCCGGGCGCTGTCCGACGTGATGCGCGAGGCCTCGGCCATGCTGTCCGGGCTGTCGCGCTGCGCCGGGCTGGTGCTGGCGCCGAAGACCGACCGGGCGCTGCGGCACATCGAATTCGTCTCGCTGGGGCCGGGCCGGGCGCTGGTGGTGCTGGTCAACGAGGACGGGCTGGTCGAGAACCGCGTCGTCGAGGTGCCGATCGGCCTGCCGGGCTCGACCCTGCAGATGGCGTCCAACTACCTGACGTCGCGTCTCGTCGGCCGCACCCTGGACGAGGCGCGCAAGGAGGTGCTGCGCGAGATCGGCGAGCAGCGCACCGAACTGGACGAGGTGTCCAAGCGCGTCGTCGCCGCCGGCCTCGCCACCTGGGCCGGCAGCGCCGGCGACGGGCAGCTGATCGTGCGCGGCCAGGCCAAGCTGCTGGAGGACGTCACCGCGCTGTCCGACCTGGAGCGTGTGCGCTCCCTGTTCGAGGCGCTGGAGACCAAGGAGGCCATGCTGCGCCTGCTGGAGGCCACCGGCCAGGGCGACGGCGTGCAGATCTTCATCGGCGCGGAGAACGTGCTGTTTAACCATTCCGGCTGCTCGCTGATCATCTCGCCGTTCCAGAACAGCCGCGAGCAGGTCATCGGCGCGATCGGCGTCCTCGGTCCCACACGGATCAATTATGCCCGTATCATTCCCCTGGTGGACTACACGGCGAAAGTCATCAGCCGGCTTGTCGGCTGAGGCGGACGCCAGAGAAAACAACAAGGTCGAGACCAACGAGAGAGACATGAGCGACACCAACAACACCCCCGCCGATCCCACGCTCGAGACCAACGGCCAGCCCGTCGCCGCCAATGACGGCGCCGCCGCGCCCGAGGCCGGTGGAGAGGACCGCGTCGCCAAGCTGGAGGCCGAGGTCGCCAGCCTGAAGGACCAGCTGCTGCGCGCCATGGCGGAGACCGAGAACACCCGCCGCCGCGCCCAGCGCGACCGCGAGGACGCCTCGAAGTTCGCCGTGTCCAGCTTCGCCAAGGATCTGGTGGGCGTGGCCGACAACCTGCGCCGCGCGCTGGAGGCGGTGCCGCCCGAGGGCCGCGAGAAGGACGAGATGCTCAAGAGCCTCGCCGTCGGCGTCGAGGCGACCGAGCGCCAGCTCCTGGGCGCCTTCGAGCGTGCGGGCATCAAGAAGGTCGATCCGACCGGCGAGCCGTTCGACCCGAACTTCCACCAGGTGATGTTCGAGATCGAGAACACCGGCAAGCCGGCCGGCACGGTGGTGCAGGTGCTGCAGCCCGGCTACACCATCCACGGCCGCCTGCTGCGCGAGGCGATGGTCGGCGTCGCCAAGGCGCCGGCCGACGGTGGTGCCGCGCAGCACATCGACACGACCGCCTGACGCATAGCAGGGATTCGGGGGCGGCGCATCGCCGCACCGCCCCCGGTCTTGCGCAAACCGGTCGCATTTGCGAGTTTCGCCCTTCGTGCTGCACTGCGGCGGCACGGTTCGACAGCCGAGGCGACACCGTGGCGAAGACGATCCTGACCGTCGATGACTCCAAGACCATCCGCGACATGGTCACCTTCACCCTGCAGAAGGCGGGCTATGCCGTGCAGGAGGCGGCGGACGGAGCGGCCGGCGCGGCGCTGGTCGCCAGACAGAAGTTCGACTGCATCATCACCGACCTGAACATGCCGGGCATGGACGGTCTCGCGCTGACCAGGGCGGTGCGCGCCAGCGCCACCAACCGCGCCACCCCGGTTCTGCTGCTGACCACCGAGGCCGACCCGGCCAAGAAGACCGCGGGGCGCGAAGCCGGCGCCACCGGCTGGCTGGTCAAGCCGTTCAATCCCGAGAAGCTGGTCGATACGGTGCGGAAGGTCTGCCCCTAAGGACGGTTTCCGCAGAGCCCGCATCTTTCCTTGCCGTCATCCCCGCGAAGGCGGGGATCCATAATTCCCAATGCGTTCCGCTATGCCAGTCATGGATCCCCGCCTTCGCGGGGGCGACGGCCAAAAGAGTGTCCGAGGCGGTGAACTTCACCGGCTCCCCAAGAACAGGAACTCCCCCTCCGGATCGTGCGCCTGGAAGCGGGCGCGCGCCGCCGTGCGATTCGACACGGCGTAGCAGTAGGCGCAGCCGTGCGGGCAGGTGTCGTAGGCGCCGATGTCGCGGCTCTCCGCGCACAGGCAGCCGGGGCGGTTGCCCTTCTGCCGCGCCGCCACCGGCGCGCCGGCGACGTCCGACAGGCGAACGGCGTCGACGCAGCGCGCCGCGGCCACGCCGGGAACGTCCGTCAGGTCCGGCTGCGTGCACAGCGTCAGGGCCATGCCGTTCTCCGCCGCGATCCCGGTGAGGGCGGCGAGCAGGGCGCGCTTCTCCTCCGGCTCCGGCGTTTGCCACGCGAAGCCGGCCGCCCGCGCCGCCGCGTCCAGGTTGCGAGTGGTCTTGCGGTAGGGCTGCAGGAAGGAGACGGTGACCTCGTCGGTGACGCCGCGCAGCGCCGCGGCCAGCCGGGCGAAGGCCTCGCGGTGCCAGGCGGGCGGCGTCAGCGTGGTCAGCACGATGGGATCGTAGCGCCACACCGCCGCCCGCGGTCCCCAGCGGTCGCGCACGGCGCGCAGCTGCGCCACCGCATCCTCCCAGGCGATGACCGAGCGCTCCAGCGCCCGCGGGTAGGCGGTGACGGTCACCTGCGCCACGAACGGCGTGCCGCGGGCGTCCACCGCGTCGAGGGCGGCGCCGAACGGGGCGAGGTTGCGGGTCCAGAACACGAAGCCGTCCACCGCGGCCGGCGTCAGGTCCACCTGCCCCGGCGGCCCGCCGTAGGGGTTGGCGACGCGGGCGAAGCCGGCCTCCAGGCGATTGAGGAACCAGCGGCCGTAGAAGGCCGGAATGTCGGTGCGGTAGCTGGCGGAGACGATCATCCCGCTTTCATGGGCCGTGCCCCACACGCTATCAAGGGCGCTCCAGCGCGGAGGAAGCGATGAACGAGGATTGGAAGGCGGTGGAGTGGGCCGGCACGGTGCGCTTCCGCGTGCCGATGGGCTGGACGGTGTCGTCCGAGGACCGCGAGGGGATCGAGGTGCTGGCCTTCGCCCCCAACAATTCCGGCGGCGGTGCCTTTCGTGTGCTGACCGACGAGCGCGCGCCGCGTCCCGGCGAACCGGCGGAGGCGGTGCTGCACGAGATGGCGTTGCGCTTCGTGCGCCCTGACGACGCCCGGGTCAGCGACCGCAGCGTCGAGGAGCGGGAGGACGGTGCCCGCCTCGCCCAAGCGATGATGGTAACCGAAGAGGATGGCCGCACCGAGAGCCACTATCTTTGGTTGCTCGGCCGCGTCTGCGACGGACGGGCGCGGGTGGCGATGTTCAGCTACACGGTGCCGGCGCTGTTCGACGGGCAGGAGCCGCACGTCTCGAACCTTGCCGGGCTCGACGCGGCGATCCGGGCCGCGGAGCTGCTGTAGCGCGGGGGCGTCACAGCCCCCGCAGCCGGTTCAGCAGTGGCCGACGCCGCCGGCCATCAGGGCCTTGAGCTGCATGGCCTTGGGGTCGGCCTCGATCGCCGCCTCCTCCGCGGCCATGGCGGCCAGCCCGATGAAGCGGGCCAGATCGTCGAGATCGCAGCGCGCGGCGTCGTCCTTCAGGCTGTCGAGGCAGGATTTGATGGCAAGCGCCACGCCGCGCCGGTCTTCGAACATCGGATCACCCTTCAACAGGTTATCTGCCAGGATACAACTCATCTGCGGCAACCTTCTTTCGCAAGGTCCGGTGCCGCGTTACCGCAGCATATAACATAAATGCGTGTCGGCTTCACCAGATGAATCTTACGATAAGCAGACGAATCTTGCGTCAACAAGCAGTTAACGCGCGTCTTTGACCGGTGGAATCGCGCAAGCGCGGTTGAATACTGTTAACGGAAGGTTAACGGCGACATATTGTCCAAGTTTTCCTGGTTGCGCTACTGTGCGAGTGCTTCTCGCTCCGGTAAGAGCTGTTGCGGGAGGCGGTGTGTACAAAACATATCACTGTATGCAGCGGGATTCTCTTGGTCCGCGCAAATGCTGGTTTTCCCGCTGGCGCGGGGCGAGGGGCTGCGTCATCTTCGCGCAATCCCGCTGCAATCTTCGTCGTCGGTAAGCGCGTGCGGGCGTTGCACGCCGTGGCGCACCTGCCTATATCTCCGGCGACAGTCGCGTTCACCCCGACACGTTCCAACCGAACCGAATGGGGATCACGGCGGTGCCGGTTCACTGGGCCGCCGCCGATCTGCCGGAAAACAGAGGTTTAGACATGAGCAAAGTCATTGGCATCGACCTCGGCACCACGAACTCGTGCGTGGCCGTGATGGAAGGCTCCAGCGCCAAGGTGATCGAGAACGCCGAGGGCGCGCGCACCACGCCGTCCATGGTCGCGTTCGCGCAGAACGGCGAGCGCCTCGTCGGGCAGCCGGCCAAGCGCCAGGCGGTGACCAACCCCGAGAACACCCTCTTCGCGATCAAGCGTCTGATCGGCCGTCGCTACGACGATCCGCTGACCGAGAAGGACAAGGGCCTCGTTCCCTACAAGATCATTGCGGGCGACAACGGCGACGCCTGGACCGAGGCGCACGGCAAGAAGTACAGCCCCAGCCAGATCAGCGCCTTCATCCTCGGCAAGATGAAGGAGACGGCGGAGAACTACCTGGGCGAGAAGGTGACCCAGGCGGTCATCACCGTCCCCGCCTACTTCAACGACGCCCAGCGCCAGGCCACCAAGGACGCCGGCAAGATCGCCGGCCTGGAAGTGCTGCGCATCATCAACGAGCCGACCGCGGCCGCGCTGGCTTACGGCCTGGAGAAGAAGGGCGCCGGCACCATCGCCGTGTACGACCTGGGCGGTGGCACGTTCGACATCTCCGTGCTGGAGATCGGCGACGGCGTGTTCGAGGTGAAGTCGACCAACGGCGACACCTTCCTCGGCGGTGAGGACTTCGACGCCCGCATCATCGACTACCTCGCCGACGAGTTCAAAAAGGAGCAGGGCATCGACCTGCGCAAGGACAAGCTGGCCCTGCAGCGCCTCAAGGAGGCCGCGGAAAAGGCGAAGATCGAGCTGTCCTCGACCACGCAGACCGAAGTCAACCTGCCCTTCATCACCGCGGACGCGTCCGGCCCGAAGCACCTGAACGTCAAGCTGACGCGCGCCAAGCTGGAAGCCCTGGTCGACGACCTCGTCCAGCGCACCATCGAGCCGTGCAAGGCCGCGCTCAAGGACGCCGGCCTGAAGGCCAACGAGATCGACGAGGTGATCCTGGTCGGCGGCATGACCCGCATGCCCAAGGTCATCGACGCGGTGAAGCAGTTCTTCGGCCGTGAGCCGCACCGCGGCGTCAACCCGGACGAGGTGGTTGCCATCGGCGCCGCCATCCAGGGCGGCGTGCTGAAGGGCGAGGTGAAGGACGTCCTGCTGCTCGACGTGACCCCGCTGTCGCTGGGCATCGAGACGCTGGGCGGCGTGTTCACCCGCCTGATCGACCGCAACACCACGGTGCCGACCAAGAAGTCGCAGGTCTTCTCGACCGCCGAGGACAACCAGACGGCCGTGACCATCCGCGTCTTCCAGGGCGAGCGCGAACTGGCGGCGGACAACAAGATGCTCGGCCAGTTCGACCTCGTCGGCATCCCGCCGGCGCCGCGCGGCGTGCCGCAGGTCGAGGTGACCTTCGACATCGACGCCAACGGCATCGTCTCGGTGATGGCGAAGGACAAGGCCACCGGCAAGGAGCAGCAGATCCGCATCCAGGCCTCGGGCGGCCTGTCGGACGCCGACATCCAGAAGATGGTGAAGGATGCCGAGGCCCACGCCGCCGAGGACAAGAAGCGGCGCGAGCTGATCGACGCCCGCAACCAGGCGGACGGCCTGATCCACACCACCGAGCGCTCCATCAAGGAGGGTGCGGAGAAGGTGCCGGCGGCCGAGAAGGAAGCGGCCGAGCGTGCCATCGCCGACCTCAAGGCGGTGCTCGACGGCGACGACCTGAACGCCATCAAGTCGAAGACCGACGCGCTGGCCCAGGCCTCCATGAAGATCGGCGAGGCCATGTACAAGGCCGGTGCCGGCGACGCCGCCGGCGCGGCGGGTGCCGCCGGGGCCGCCGGTGCGGGCGCCGGCCACCAGTCCGAGCCGGGCGTGGTCGATGCCGACTTCGAGGAAGTCGACGACGACAAGAAGAAGTCGGCGTAAGTCACGCCCGGGTCCGAACGGACTCGTGCTATACCGTCCGGCCCGCCGCCCGAAGCTCCGGGGGCGGGCCGGAACGGTGTTTTGGGGCTAACGCGAGGCGCTCGGGGCTTCCATGGCGAAACAGGACTATTACGAACTCCTCGGCGTGGCGAAGGGCGCCGGCGCGGACGAGATCAAGAAGGCGTACCGCAAGCTGGCGATGCAGTACCACCCGGACCGCAATCCCGGGAACGCCGAAGCCGAGCACAAATTCAAGGAAATCAACGAAGCCTACGACGTCCTGAAGGACGAACAGAAGCGCGCGGCCTACGACCGCTTCGGTCATCAGGCGTTCGAGAACGGCGGCCGGGGCAGCCCGGGCGGCGGCTTCGGCGGCGGCGGGTTCGACTTCGGCGGCGGCTTCGCCGACATCTTCGACGAGATGTTCGGCGAGTTCATGGGCGGTGGGCGTCGCCAGGGCGGCGGCGGCTCCGGCCGCGGCCAGGACCTGCGCTACAACCTGGAGATCGGCCTGGAGGAGGCCTTCAAGGGCTCGCAGGCGACGGTGCGGGTGCCGACCTCCGTGGCGTGCGAGAGCTGCAGCGGCACCGGCGCGGCGGCCGGCACGCAGCCGATCACCTGCCCGACCTGCGCCGGCCACGGCAAGGTGCGCGCGCAGCAGGGCTTCTTCACCATCGAGCGCACCTGCCCGGCCTGCCACGGCCAGGGCCGCATCATCAAGGACGCCTGCAAGAGCTGCGGCGGCGCCGGCCGCCAGCGCAAGGAGAAGACCCTCCAGGTCAACATCCCCGCCGGCGTCGAGGACGGCACCCGCATCCGCCTCGCCGGCGAGGGCGAGGCTGGCCTGCGCGGCGCGCCGCCGGGCGACCTCTACATCTTCCTGGCCATCGCGCCGCACCCGCTGTTCCAGCGCGACGGCGCCAACGTCCATTGCCGGGTGCCGATCCCCATGGTGACGGCGGCGCTGGGCGGCTCGGTGGAGGTGCCGACCATCGACGGCACCAAGGCCAAGATCACGGTGCCGGCCGGCACCCAGTCGGGCCACCAGTTCCGCCTGAAGGGCAAGGGCATGTCGGTGCTGCGCAGCCCGCACCGCGGCGACATGTTCATCCAGGCGATGGTCGAGACGCCGATGAACCTGACCAAGCGCCAGCAGGAACTGCTGCGCGAGTTCGAGAAGGCCGGCGGCAAGGACGGCGGCACCAACCCGCAGTCCGAAGGCTTCTTCGCCAAGGTGAAGGAGCTGTGGGAGGACCTGAAGGAGTAGCGCGCGGCCCCAGGCCCGCGGCGAGACCAGGACGGGAGGGCGGTTGCCCTCCCGTTTTCTTTGTCTGCACCTTTCGTCGTGTCATCGCGTCGCAGCCGGTCCTACCACTGGCTCCTTGACGGGTGCCCGTTGTAACGGGAGTTATCGAGCCGTTCGTGCACGCTCCGCGGTGCCGGGCCGTCTCGCCCGTGCGAGTTCGCGTGCCGACGATTTACACAGCGAAGTAAGTTGCCGGGAGGGAGGATCGCGTGTATCCAGGGGCCTCGAATCTCCTCAGACGCTTTGCGGAAAAGGCGTTCCAGGCCGTGAGCGGTGACCTGTCCCTCGAGCAGCTGCGCGACCTGGTGCACCCTGGTGGCCACACGCCGATCATCCAGCGGCGGCGGGCCGTCCTCATCCATTCCCGCGTGCGCATGGTGGCGGCGGTGTTCGCCGTGCTGACGCCGCTGTGGATCGGCATCGACGTCGTCATCTTCGAATGGCCACTGTGGGGCTGGCTGGCGCTGCTGCGCATCGTCGCCAGCGCGGCGTTCGGCGCGCTGGCGCTCGGCTACCGGATCAGCGACGACATCGGCTCGGCGTGGCGCGGGCTGGCGCTGCTGCTGGCGGTGCCGACGGTGTTCTTCCTGCTCTCCCACCCCATGCTGAACCAGCGCGAGATCATCGGCGTCGCCGCCGCGGTCGGGGCGGGATACGCCTTCCTGCCCTTCGTCATGGTGGCGGGGTTGAGCGTCTTCCCGCTGACCGCCATCGAGGGGCTGGTGTTCGCGCTGCCGCTGTTGTCGGCGCATCTGGCGGCGGGGCTCTACGGCTCGCTGGTTTTTCCGTTTCCCAGTTACGTTGGTGCCTTGTGGTTGCTGCTGCTGATCACCGTGGTGGCGGCGCTGGCGGCGATGAGCCAGCTGCATTTCATGATGGCGCTGGTTGACCAGGCCTCGCACGACAGCATGACCGGCGCCTTCGGCCGGCGCATCGGCGAGGAGCTGCTGCGCCTGCAGTTCGCCCACGCCCAGCGCAGCGAGCACCCGCTGGCGCTGGTGTTCGTCGATCTCGACAATTTCAAGAAGGTGAACGACCGCTACGGCCACGACGAGGGCGACCGGGTGCTCCGCAACGCCGCCGATGCCATCCGCGGCATGCTGCGGCAGAGCGACATCCTGGTGCGCTGGGGCGGCGAGGAGTTCCTGCTGGTGATGCCCAACACCGCGCGCGAGGGTGCGCGGGCGGCGGCCGAGCGGCTGCGCTCGGTGGGCCTAGGCAACCGGCCGGACGGCAGCCCGCAGACCGCCAGCATCGGCATCGCCGAGTACATGGCCGACCGGCCGGAGGACTGGGAGCGGATGGTCGACCTCGCCGACCACCGCATGTACCTCGCCAAGCAGGGCGGCAAGGACCGCATCGTGGCGGTCGAGATGGCGGACGCGGCGCAGTAGACGCGCCCGCCACCCCTGTCCCTCACTGATACCCGCCCTTCTCCGCCCGCTCCTTGGCCGCGTCCTCCTGCGCCTTGGAGGTCTTGTCGTCGAGCTTCCCGCTTGGCGTCGGCTTCCCGGCCGCCTGATCCTGCGGCTTGGCGTCGTCCTTACGGTCCTGATCCATGCGTGCCTCCGTTGCCGGTGTCCCCGGTGAACACGCCGGGCCGTCGTCCGTCACGCGCAAACGAAAACCGCCCGGGGGACGGACCCCCGGGCGGTTCGAACGGTTCGCTGCGAGCGCCGCTTACTCGTCGCGCTGGCCCAGGAACTGCAGCATGAACTGGAACAGGTTGATGAAGTCCAGGTACAGCGTCAGCGCGCCCATCAGGGCCAGCTTGCCGCTGCTCTCGCGATCGTAGCCCTCGGCGTAGCTCTCCTTGATCGCCTGCGTGTCGTAGGCGGTCAGGCCGGTGAAGATCAGCACGCCGATCACCGAGATCGCGAACTGCAGCGCGCTCGAGGCGAAGAAGATGTTGACCAGGCTGGCGATCAGGATGCCGATCAGGCCCATCACCAGGAAGCTGCCCATGCCGGACAGGTCACGCTTGGTGGTGTAGCCCCACAGGCTCATCGCCAGGAAGGTCGCCGCGGTGACGAAGAAGGTCAGCGCGATCGACGCCCCGGTGAACACCAGGAAGATCGACGCCATCGACAGGCCCATGGCGGCGCAGTAGGCCCAGAACACGCCCTGGGCCGCCGCGAAGGACAGCCGGTTGATGCCGAACGACAGCACCATCACGAAGGCCAGCGGCGCCAGCATCACCACCCACTTCAGCGGGGTGCCGAAGATGGCCTGCAGCATCGCCGGACTGGACGCGACGAAGAGCGCGACCAGACCGGTCACGATCAGGCCGCCGCCCATGTAGTTGTAGACGCGCAGCATGTGCTGGCGCAGGCCTTCGTCGAAGTAGCCCCGATCGAACGCCCGGCCCGCGGCGGTGTCGTAGCGCTGGAAAATCGGGTCAGCCATTGTGGTATCCTCGGAAACGATGTTGGTCTCAACAGCGTAGCATATCGTGGAGTCCACCGCTTCGTTCAAGATGCCCACCGGATGACTCGGGTTTCATGAACGAAGCTTCATCCCGATGTCATGCGGGTGCCGCTACTCGTTGCGCAGCAGCGGTGCCGCCGGCTGCCCCAACGCCCGCCACGTGCCCAGGAAGCCGAAGAGCAGCGTGATCGCCGTGCACAGCGCCGCCGTCCACAGCACGGCCGAGGGCAGGAAGGTCCAGTCCCAGCGCATCAGCCGCGTCAAAATGGCCCACGCCGTGATGGTGCCGATGATGCCGGAGATCAGCGCGGTGACCAGTCCCAGAAGGCCGTATTCCATCAGGAAGGCGCCCAGCACGTCCTTCCGCGTCGCCCCCAGCACCTTCAGCACCACCGAATCGTAGACCCGCCGCCGATGCCCGGCCGCCACCGCGCCGGCCAGCACCAGCGTGCCGGCGATCAGCGTGATCGCCGCGGTCAGCCGCACCGCGAGGCCGATGTTGCCCAGCATGCCGGACACCGTCTCCAGCGCGTCCTTGATGCGCACGCTGGTGATGTTGGGGAAGCGCTTGAGCACCGCGCGCTGCACCGCCGGCTCCACGTCCACGGGCGCGCGGACAGTGGCGATCCAGGTCTGCGGGGCGGACTCCAGCACGCCTGGCGACAGTACCAGGGCGAAGTTGATGGCCATGGTCGAGAAGTCGGCGGCGCGCACGTTCGCCACCTTGGCCTCGATGACGCGGCCGAGGATCGACAGGCCCAGCCGGTCGCCGACGCCGATGCCGAACGCCTCCGCCACGTCCTTGTGGATGGAGAGCAGCGGCGGCCCGCGGTAGTCCTCCGGCCACCAGGAGCCGGCGACGATCTCGCCGTTGCGCGGCGGGGCGGCCGAATAGGTGATGCCGCGCTCGTTGCGGATGATCCAGGCCTTCTCCGGGTTCTTCAGCGCCTTCTCCGCCTCCTCGCCGTTCACCGTGGCGAGGCGGCCGCGCAGGCTGGGCACCGCCTCGAAGCCGTGCGTGCCGGGGACGGAGAGCACCGTCTGCCTGAACGCGTCGAACTGGTCGGGCTGCACGTCGACGAAGAAGAAGCTGGGCGCGTCCTTGGGGATCACGTCGTTGATGCGGCGGGCGAAGTTGCCCTCCACCAACGCGATGGCGACCAGCACCGTCAGCCCGAGGCCGAGCGACAGCACGACGCTGGCCGTCGGGTTGCCGGGCCGGTGCAGGTTGGCGAGCGCCAGCCGCAGCCCCGGCCGCTTCGGCCGGCCGGCGCGCGCCGCGCCGCGGGTGACCAGCCACGCCGCCCCGCGGAAGGCCAGCAGCGTGGCGATGGCGCCGCCGACGAACCACCAGGCGAACCGCTTGTCCGCCGCGGTGACGATGGCCAGCGCCGCCAGCGCGGTGGCCGATGCCGCCAGCGCCGCGACGTAGACCCAGCGCGGCCGGCCGCCGGACGGTGCGATCACGTCGCGGAACAGCGCCCCCGCCGGCACCTCGCGCGCCCGGCCGAGCGGCCACAGCGAGAAGGTCAGCGCGGTCAGCAGCCCGAACAGCGCGGCGACGGCCAGCGCGCCGGGGTAGATGCCGAAGTGCGCGTTGATCGGCAGCACGCCCTCCAGCAGCCGGCCGAGCAACAGGGGTGCCGTCCCGCCGATCACCAGACCGAAGGCGATGCCCAGCGCCGCCAGCAGCATCACCTGGATCAGGTAGGTGCGGAACACCAGCGCGCCGGGGGCGCCGACGCACTTCAGCGTGGCGATGGTCCCGGCGCGGGCGTCGAGGTGGGCGTGCACGGCGTTGCTCACGCCTACGCCGCCCACCAGCAGCGCGGTCAGGCCGACCAGCGTCAGGAACAGCGTCATCCGCTCGATGAACTGCTCGATCTGCGGCGAGGCGTTGGTCGTGTCGCGCACCCGCCACCCGGCGTCGGGGAAGCGCCTGCCCAACTCCGCCTGCCATGCTTTGGCGTCGGTGCCGGGGGAAAGCGCGATCTTCTCGGTCCAGTAGACGATGCTGCCGGGTTGCAGCAGCGCGGTGTCGGGCAGGGCGGCGGTGGACACCATCAGCCGGGGGCCGAGCGCGAAGGCGCCGGACGAGGCCTTGTCCGGCTCGCGG
The DNA here is from genome assembly GCF_050789165.1 of Azospirillum sp. Lineage (NCBI taxonomy): Bacteria > Pseudomonadati > Pseudomonadota > Alphaproteobacteria > Rhodospirillales > Azospirillaceae > Azospirillum > Azospirillum sp. The sequence continues at coordinate 173,214 of NZ_JBOZRT010000155.1, read as the reverse complement.
GCCAGCACGGCGCGCACCTCGATCTCGGCGTCGCCGAGGCGCAGGCGGTCGCCGGGCTTCAGCTCCAACCGGTCGAGCAGCGTGTCCTCGGCCACCGCGCCCCAGGCGCCGTTGCGCTTGGCGAGCAGGGCCTGCAGATCGCCGCCGTCGCGCAGTTCGACCGCGCCGAACAGCGGGTAGGCGCCGTCCACCGCCTTCAGCTCGACCAGGGTGGAGCGCTGCTCGTCGAGGGAGCGCGCCATGCCGCGCATCTCCGCCGACTCGGAGATGCGGCCGGACCGCTTCAGGAAAGCCAGCGCGTCGTCGGCCGGCGGAGTGTAGATCTGGCGGACGCTGACGTCGCCGCCGAGGATGGCGCGTCCATCCTCCTGCAAGCCGGTCAGGATGCCGCTGGACACCGACTGCACCGCGGCGATGGCCGCGACACCGAGCGTCAGGCAGGCCAGGAAGATGCGGAACCCTTGCAGGCCGCTGCGCAGCTCGCGGAGTGCCATGCGGAAGGCGAGCATCTCACTCCCCCGCAACGCGCAGGTCTTCGCGCACGCGCCGCTCGTCCGCCGCGATGCGCCCGTCGCGCAGCGTCACCGTGCGGTCGCAGCGGCGGGCCAGCGCCGGGTCGTGGGTGATCAGCACCAGCGTGGTGCCGCGCCGCTCGGCCAGACCGAACAGCAACTCGACGATGGTGGCGCCGGTGTCGATATCGAGGTTGCCGGTCGGCTCGTCGGCCAGCAGCAGCGACGGTTCGGCGACGAAGGCGCGGGCGATGGCGACGCGCTGCTGCTCGCCGCCCGACAACTGGCCGGGGTAGTGGGTCAGCCGGTGCGCGAGGCCGACCGCTTCCAGCCCGGCGCGGGCGCGCTCGAAGGCGTCCGACGCCCCGGCGAACTCCAGCGGGATCGCCACGTTCTCCAGCGCCGTCATGGTCGGCACGAGGTGGAAGGCCTGGAAGACGATGCCCACATGGTCGCGGCGGAAGCGCGCCAGCCGGTCCTCGTCGAGGCCGCCGAGGTCGTGCCCCGCCACCGAGATGCGGCCGGAGGTGGGGCGCTCCAGCCCCGCCATCACCATCATCATGGTCGACTTGCCGGAGCCCGACGGGCCGACCACGCCGACCCTCTCGCCGCGCCCGACCGAGAGATCCAGGCCCCTCAGGATGTTGACGGGTCCGGCGGCGCTGTCCAATCTCAGGTGGACGTCCTGAAGCTGGACGATCGGAGACGCCGCGGAATCGGGTCGGGACATGCGAAGGGTCTCACCGGGATACGGGACGGGGAACGAATGGGATTTCCGCCATATGGCATGGCACATCGCCTTTTCAACGCCGCGCTGGCGGGCCTGCTGGCCCTCGGGGTGTGCCTGGGAGCTCTATCCATGAGCGCGGCGGCGCACGCGGCGCCGGTGAAGCTCGTGGCGCTGGGCGACAGCCTGACCGCTGGCTACGGCCTGCCGCCGGACCAGGGCTTCACGGTGGTGCTGGAGAAGGCGCTGAAGGCCAGGGGCTACGACGTGACGGTGGTCAACGCCGGCGTGTCCGGCGACACCACGGCCGGCGGCCGGGCGCGGCTGGAGTGGACGCTGGGCGACACGCCGGACGCCATGATCGTCGAACTGGGCGCCAACGACATGCTGCGCGGCATCGATCCCGGCGCATCGCGCGCCAACCTCGACACCATCCTGAAGACGATCACCGAGCGGAAGATCCCCGTGCTGCTCGCCGGGATGTACGCGTCGGGTACGTACGGCAAGGCGTACGTCGACCGCTTCAACGCCATCTACCCGGACCTGGCGCAGGCGTACGGGGTGCCGCTGTACCCTTTCTTCCTTGAGGGCGTGGCGACGGAACCCCGCCTGAACCAGGGGGACGGCATCCACCCGAACGCTGCCGGCGTACAACGGGTCGTCGAGGGCATCCTGCCCTACGTCACGCGCCTTTTGGACCAGCGGGCGCACGGAGGCTGAAGGCATGGGCACCACCACCGCGGCAACGCGCTTCCACGCCGCTTCGGCCGCCGGGCCGGACTGGGGGCAGACGGTCAAGGCGTGCCTGGACAAGCTGGGCGACGTGCGCGGCTGCAACCTGGGCTTCCTGTACGTCACCGATTCGCTGGCTGAGCAGGCGTCCAGCATCCTCAACCTGCTGCGCGGGGTGACCGGGATCCGCGACTGGGTCGGCACCGTCGGGATCGGCGTGCTGGGCGGCGGGGAGGAGCTGTTCGACCAGCCGGCCATCGCCGTGATGGCCGCCCGCCTGCCCGAGGAGTCGTTCCGCGTCTTCCCGGTGGTCAGCGGCGATCTGGAGCCGATGCGCCGCGTCGCCGGCGGCTGGCTCGACCGCAACGGGGCGACGCTCGGTCTCGTGCACGCCGACCCGCGCAACGCCGATCTGGCCGATCTGATGACGCAACTGGGCGAGGCGACCGGGGCGTTCCTGGTCGGCGGGCTGGCCTCGTCGCGCGGCGAGTACCCGCAGTTCAGCGGGCCCGGCAGGGGCAGCGACGACCCGGTGGGCGACGGCGGGGTGTCGGGCGTGCTGTTCGGCAACGGGCTGGAGGTGGCGACCGGGCTGACGCAGGGCTGCTCGCCCATCGGGCCGATGCGCACGATCACTGCGGCCGAGGAGAACCTGATCATCGAGATCGACGGCCGCCCGGCGCTGGAGGTGTTCAAGGAGGACATCGGCGAGCTGCTGGCGCGCGACCTCAACCGCGTCGCCGGCTACATCTTCGCCGGGCTGCCGATCACCGGGTCGGACACGGCGGACTATCTGGTGCGCGACATCATCGCCATCGACCCGCGCATGGGCTGGTTGGCGGTCGCCGAGCGGGTCGAGCCCGGCCGCCGCATCCTGTTCGCCCGCCGCGACCGGCAGTCCGCCGTGCTCGACATGGAGCGCATGCTGGAGAAGCTGAGGAAGCGGCTGTCCGGCCCGCCGAAGGGCGGCGTCTACGTCAGCTGCGTCGCCCGCGGACCGAACTTCTTCGGTGAGGGCAACCAGGAGGTCGCCATGATCCAGCGCGCGCTGGGCGAGTTCCCTCTGGTCGGCTTCTTCGCCAACGGCGAGGTCTCCAACGCCCGGCTGTACGGCTACACGGGCGTGCTCACCCTCTTCCTCTGACCCATAGTTCAGGAATTTCCGCATGCAGTACCGCCCGCTGGGCCGCACCGGCCTCCAGGTGAGCGTCCTTGGCCTCGGCACCATGACCTGGGGCCGCCAGAACACCGAAGCCGAGGGGCACGCCCAGATGGATCTGGCGCTCGACCACGGCATCACCTTCTGGGACACCGCCGAGATGTACGCGATCCCGCCGATCGCCGAATCCTACGGCACCACCGAGGAGATCATCGGCGCCTGGTTCCAGAGCCGCGGCAAGCGCGACCAGGTGATCCTCGCCAGCAAGGCCATCGGCGCGGCGCACGGCGGCTTCCCCTGGATCCGCGGCGGCAACGCGAAGCTCGACCGCGCCAACCTCGTGGCGGCGGTGGACGCCAGCCTGAAGCGGCTGCGGACCGACGTCATCGACCTCTACCAGCTGCACTGGCCCGACCGCGTCACCAACCGCTTCGGCGGCCGCAGCTACCAGCACAAGCCGGAGATGGACGGCACCCCGCTGATCGAGACGCTGGCGGTGCTGGGCGACCTCATCCAGGCCGGCAAGATCCGCCACATCGGCCTGTCCAACGAGACGCCCTGGGGCGTGATGACCTGCCTGAAACTGTCGGACATGCACGGCCTGCCGCGCATCGCCAGCGTCCAGAACGCCTACAACCTGCTGAACCGCGCCTACGAGACCGCGCTGGCGGAGATCGGGCTGCGCGAGGACGTCGGGCTGCTCGCCTACGCGCCGCTGGGGGCGGGGACGCTGTCGGGCAAGTACCTGGGCGGCACGGTGCCGCCGGGCACCCGGCGCGCCATCGACCACCGCAAGTCGCGCTACGACACGCCGAGCGCCGAGGAGGCGACGCGGGCCTACCTGGACATCGCCAGGCGGCATGGGCTGTCGCCGACGCAGATGGCGATCGCCTTCGTGGCGCGGCAGCCGTTCGTGGCCTCTGCGCTGATCGGGGCGACGCGGCTGGAGGACCTGAAGTCCAACATCGAGGCGCTGGATGTGGCGCTGAGCGACGCGGTGCTGAAGGAGATCGACGCGGTGCACGCACGGCTGCCGGATCCGTGCCCGTGAACTGGCGTTTGCCCCCTCCCTAACCCTCCCCCGCTTCGCAGGGGAGGGAACTCCGCCGCTCTGCCCCCTCTCCCGCGTCAGCGGGGGAGGGATGGGGAGGGGGCAAAAAGCTCAGACGAACAGCATCGCTCCGCCGGCCGGCGACTCGTTCAGGAAGGTAACCACGCCGCCCTTCCGCACCGGCACGTCGGGCCGCAGGCCAGCGCCGGGCGGCAGGCCCAGCGCCTTCAGGCCCATCTCGCAGGCCATGACGGTGACGCCCAGCGCCACGCAGGCGTCCAGCAGTTCCTCGAAGGTGGCCAGCCCGTTCTTGGCGAAGTAATGGTCGCGCTCGGTCGGTCGGCTGCCGTCGTCGGCGGCGTCCAGGTCGTGCCAGCCGAGCACGCCCGGCTCCTGCTCGTGCACCAGGGCGCGGAGCGCCCGGCCGGTGAAGAACAACGTCACCTTGCGGTTGGTCGCCGCCGCGGCGCTCGCCATGACGAGCGCGTAGTGCACGCGGTCGAAGCCGCCGGCGAACACCACGATGGACAGGCTGTCGGGTCCCTGCATGGCGGCCTCAGTGGTGCGACAGGTCATGAAGCGTGCGGTCGGTGCCGCACAGCGGGCAGGCCGGATCGGGCTTCACCGAGATGCGGTGGTAGCCGGCGTTGAGCGTGTCGAGCATCAGCAGGCTGCCCGACAGGCTCTCGCCGATGCCCAGCAGCTCCTTCAGCACCTCGGTCGCCTGCAGCGAGCCGACGACGCCGGCCAGCGCTCCCAGGATCCCACCCTCCGAACAGGACGGCACCAGCCCGCGCGGCGGCGGCTCGCGGAAGATGCAGCGGTAGCAGGGCCCGCTCTCGTGCGCCTTGAAGGTCGAGATCTGCCCGTCGAAGCGCAGCATCGCCGCGGAGACCAGCGTCTTCCTGGCGAAGAAGCAGGCGTCGTTCAGCAGGAAGCGCGTGCCGAAATTGTCCGACCCGTCGGCCACCACGTCGTAGCGCCCGATCAGGTCGAGTGCGTTGTCCTTGGTGATGCGGGCCTTGTGCGCCTCGATCCTCACGTCGGAGTTCAGCGCGCGGACGCGGGCGGCGGCGCTCTCCACCTTCGGCACGCCGAGAGTGGATTCGTCGTGGATGATCTGGCGCTGCAGATTGGAGAGGTCCACCACGTCGTCATCGACGACGCCGATGGTGCCCACTCCGGCGGCCGCGAGGTACAGCAGCAGCGGCGAGCCCAGGCCGCCGGCGCCCACCACCAGGACCCTGGATTTGAGAAGCTTCTCCTGCCCCACCCCGCCGACGTCCGGCAGGATGATGTGGCGGGAATAGCGGTTCAGCTGGGTGTCGGTGAAGTCCATGGGCGCCAGTGTAGCGCAGGACGGAGCGATCATGCATCCCCTCTCCCCTCTGGGGAGAGGGATAGGGCGAGGGGGACCCGCGGGGCGGAAGGTCACGGCGGTGCCGGACCCCCTCACCCCAAACCCTCTCCCCGCTTTCTGCGGGTCCATAGGACCCGCCTGTCGCGTCAGCCGGATCGAGGATCCGGCGTGAGCGAGGGGAGAGGGAGTATCCTTACTCCAGCCCCTCGAACAGCGCCGTCGACAGGTACCGCTCCGCGAAGGACGGCAGGATCACCACGATCAGCTTGCCCTCGTTCTCCGGCTTGGCACCGATCTCCAGCGCCGCGGCGAGGGCCGCGCCCGAGGAGATGCCGACCGGCAGCCCCTCCAGCTTCGCCACCTTGCGCGCGGTCTCGAAGGCGCGCTGGTTGGAGATGCGCACCACCTCGTCGATCAGCTTGGTGTTCAGGATGTCCGGCACGAAGCCGGCGCCGATGCCCTGGATCTTGTGCGGGCCGGGCATGCCGCCGGACAGGACGGGGCTGTCTTCCGGCTCCACCGCCACGGCCTTGAAGCCGGGCTTGCGCGCCTTCAGCACCTCCGACACGCCGGTCAGCGTGCCGCCCGTGCCGACGCCGGAGATCAGGATGTCGGCCTTGCCGTCGGTATCCTTCCAGATCTCCTCCGCCGTGGTGTTGCGGTGGATCTCCGGGTTGGCCGGGTTCTTGAACTGCTGGAGCATGTAGGTGTCGGGGCCTTGGGCCACCAGCTCCTCGGCGCGGCGGATGGCGCCCTTCATGCCCTCCGGCGCCGGGGTCAGCACCAGTTCGGCGCCCAGCAGCTTCAGCATCTTGCGCCGCTCGATCGACATGCTCTCGGGCATGGTCAGGATCAGCTTGTAGCCCTTGGCGGCGGCGACGAAGGCCAGCGCGATGCCGGTGTTGCCCGAGGTCGGCTCGACCAGCGTGGTGCGGCCGGGGGCGATCTTGCCCTCGCGCTCCGCCGCCTCGATCATCGCGAAGCCGATGCGGTCCTTGACGCTGGCCAGCGGGTTGAAGAATTCCAGCTTGCCGACGATGTCGGCCTTCACCCCGGCGTCCTCGGCCAGGCGCTTCACGCGCACGAGCGGCGTGGCGCCGATGGTGTCGACGATGCTGTCGTAGATCCTGCCGCGGAACTCGGCCATGGTTTCACCTCCCGAACGCGTGAATTGGTGGTATCTCACATCTGAAATGTGAGTTTAGGCGCCTCTTGACCAGAATCAAATGGTAAAGTCGATCCGGTCTTCGGTCTCGCTCTCGACGCCGGCGGCGCGGGCGCGCAGGCAGAGGTCCTCGATGGTGATGCCTTCCAGCTTGGCGATGAACTCGTCCTGCAGTTCCGCCCACATCGGCCGCACCACCTTGTGGCCGAGGATCGAGCCCGCGGGATCCTCGATGGGGTCCGAGGCGGTCTCCATGGAGCGGACGACGCGGACGATCTCGCCCAGCGTGATGCGGCGCCGCTCGCGGGCGAGGCGATAACCGCCGCGGGGGCCGCGCACGCCGGCCAGGATACCGTCGCGCACCAGCTGTTGCAGCACCTGCTCCAGGTAGCGCTTGGGGATTCCCTGGCGGCGGGTGATCTCGCCGGACTGCACCGGCTCGGTGCCGGCGTTGTAGGCGATGTCCAGCACCGCCTCGATGGCGAACATCAGCTTCTTGGAGATGCGCAGCATCACGACCTCTGCGTGGGCGACTGGGTTGAATGACCGGTGGAACCAAAGCCGCCCGCGCCGCGCGCCGTTTCCGGCAGGCGGTCGGCGGGCGCCCAGGCGATGCGCTCGTAGCGCGCCAGCACCAACTGGGCGATGCGGTCGCCACGGTTGATGGTGAAGGGCTCGGCCCCGTGGTTCATGAGGATGACGCCGACCTCGCCACGGTAGTCGGCGTCGATGGTGCCCGGCGTGTTCAGCACCGTCACCCCGTGCTTGAGCGCCAGGCCGGAGCGCGGCCGCACCTGCGCCTCGAACCCTGGCGGCAGGGCGATGGCCAGGCCGGTGGGGACCAGCGCCCGGCCGCCCGGTGGCAGCACCACCGGCCCGGCGACCGCGGCCACGAGGTCGAGGCCCGCCGAGTCGGCGGTGGCGTAGGCCGGCAATTCCAGGCCCTCCGCGTGGGGCAGGCGGAGGACGGGGACGGTCACGGCGGTCACGAAGCGGCTCCCTTCAGGTGGTCGGCGATGGTGCGGGCGAGGCGGTCGGCGACGGCGTCCTTGTCCATGGTCGGCCAGTCCTCAACCGCGTCCCCTTGATTGTTTGAAGCGGCGCGGATCAGGTGGACGGTGTTGGCGTCGCCGCCGAAGGTCTGGGTGCCCAGGGAGACATCGTTGGCGACGATCCAGTCGCAGCCCTTGCGGGCGCGTTTGGCCTGGGCGTAGGCGACCACGTCGCCGGTCTCCGCCGCGAAGCCCACCACCAAAGCGGGCCGTTGCGCGGACCTGGACACGGTGGCGAGGATGTCGGGGTTCTCGCACAGCTCCAGCGTCGGCGGGCCGCCGCCGTCCTTCTTCAGCTTGCGTTCGGCGGCGTCCTTGACGCGCCAGTCGGCCACCGCGGCGGCGAACACCGCGACGTCGACGGGAAGCGCGGCTTCACAGGCGGCGAGCATGTCGCGGGCGCTCTCGACGTGCCGGACGGTGCAGCCGGGCGGGTCGGGCAGGCGGGTCGGGCCGCTGACCAGCGTCACCTCCGCGCCCAGCCGCGCCAGTGCCGCGGCGATGGCGTGTCCCTGCTTGCCGGACGAGCGGTTGGCGATGTAGCGCACCGGGTCGATGGGCTCGTGCGTCGGACCGCTGGTGACCAGCGCGCGCGTGCCGGACAAGGGCTTCGGCGCCTCGCGGGCGGCGAAATGGTCCGCGATGGCGTCGACGATCTCCATGGGCTCGGCCATGCGGCCGGGGCCGTACTCGTTGCAGGCCATCTCGCCGTCGTTGGGGCCGACGGTGGCCACGCCGCGCGACCGGAGAAGCGCCATGTTGGCCTGCGTCGCCGGGTTCAGCCACATGCGCACGTTCATGGCAGGCGCCACCAGGATCGGCTTGTCGGTGGCGAGCAAGGCGGTGGTGGCGAGGTCGTCGGCCATGCCGGCGGCCATGCGCGCCAGGATGTTGGCGGTGGCCGGCGCCACCACCAGCAGGTCGGCGGCGCGCGAGAGCTGTATGTGCCCCATCTCCGACTCGTCGGTCAGCGACCAGAGGTCCTGATAGACGGTGTCGCCGGTCAGCGCCTGCACCGACAGCGGCGTGACGAACTGCGCGCCCGCCCGCGTCAGGACGGCGCGCACGGCGCAGCCGCGCTCGCGCAGGCGGCGGATCAGGTCCAGGCATTTGTACGCGGCGATGCCGCCCGCAATGATCAGCAGGACCCGCTTGCCGGCCAGGATGGAGTGGTCGCTCAACGCCGCCTCGCGGAGTACGCGGTTGGAAGTGTAGAATCTAGATATTCCATCACGGGGCCGCGGACAAGTCGGATGCGTACCCCATTTCCACGGTGCGGCCGTCATCCACTGGTTGTATCGGTCCTGTGAAACCGGTGCGGACGGACGGGATCCAATCGCGGTTTGCGCTGGCTCCCCAAACGTCGTAGCCTGGGAAGACACCAGTTTGCCGAGCAAAACCGCATGCTCTCTGCTCCCGCCACCGTCCTGCTGGTCGAAGACACGCCCTCGCTGGCTCGGGTCTACGCCGAGTATCTGAAGAAGGAGGCGTTCACCGTCGTCGCCGTGGAGACCGGGGCGGCGGCGCTGGAGGCCGTCTCCGACGGGGCGCCGCGCATCGTGCTGCTCGACCTGCAATTGCCGGACATGCACGGCATGGAGGTGCTGCGCCGGATCGAGGTGCAGGGGCTGCCCTGCGCCGTGGTGGTGATCACCGCGCACGGTTCGGTCAACGTGGCGGTCGAGGCGATGCGCCACGGTGCCTACGATTTCCTGGTGAAGCCCTTCTCGGCCGAGCGCCTCACCGTCACCGTGCGCAACGCGGTGGAGCGGCTGCGGCTGGCGCAGCTGGTGGACACCTACCAGAAGGACCTGGCGCGCACCCGCTACCACGGCTTCATCGGCTCGTCGCTGGCGATGCAGGCGGTGTACCGGATCATCGACAGCGCCGCCGCGTCCCGCGCCACCGTGTTCATCACCGGCGAGTCGGGCACCGGCAAGGAGGTCTGCGCCGAGGCCATCCACCGCCAGAGCCCGCGCGGCGACAAGCCCTTCGTCGCCATCAACTGCGGCGCCATTCCCAAGGACCTCATGGAGTCGGAGATCTTCGGCCACATGAAGGGCTCGTTCACCGGGGCGGTGGCCGACCGCGAGGGCGCGGCGGCGCGCGCCGACGGCGGCACGCTGTTCCTCGACGAGATCTGCGAGCTGGAGCCGAACCTGCAGACCAAGCTGCTGCGCTTCATCCAGACCGGCACCTTCATGCCGGTCGGCGGCAGCAAGCTGGAGAAGGTCGACCTGCGCATCGTCTGCGCCACCAATCGTGACCCGTTGAAGGAGGTGGAGGAGGGCCGCTTCCGCGAGGATCTCTACTACCGTCTGCACGTCATTCCCATCCACCTGCCGGCGTTGCGCGAGCGCGAGGACGACGTGATCGAGGTGGCGCGCCACTACCTCGCTGAGTACGCCCGCGAGGAGGGAAAGGGCTTCCAGCGCTTCTCGCCGGAGGCGGAGCAGGTGCTGCGCCTCTACCACTGGCCGGGCAACGTGCGGCAGCTGCAGAACGTGGTGCGCAACATCGTGGTGCTGCACGACGGCGACACCGTGCTGCCCGGAATGCTGCCGCCGCCGCTGGCGCCGCAGGCCGCGTCCCCGCCGCCGCCCATGGTGACCGCGCCCGCCGCCGGACCGAAGACGATCCGGCCGCTGTGGCAGGTCGAGAAGGACGCCATCGAGGACGCCATCGCCGCCTGCGACGGCAACATCCCGCGCGCCGCGGCGCTGCTGGACATCAGCGCCTCCACCATCTACCGCAAGCGTCTTGCCTGGCAGGCGGAGGGCAAGATCTAGCGTTATACGCCCTTTGCACAAGTCTCCTTTCCAAATCGCACTAGACGATCGAAAGTTTCGACTGCAAAGGATTCGCAATAAACGGCGTATTCCATTGTGGAATGGCGTGTCGATCGGCATATCTCCTCGACGGGTCTTGTCGATGGACAAGTGCAAGGACTAGCCTCGGCGCTCATCGTCTTCGGAGCACGCCCATGACCACCGGCACCGTCAAATGGTTCAACACCACCAAGGGGTATGGTTTCATCGCGCCGGAGGCCGGCGCCAAGGACGTGTTCGTCCACATCACGGCGGTGCAGCGTTCGGGCTTGCACGGCCTCGCCGAAGGCCAGCGCGTCCAGTTCGAGGTCGCCCGCGGCGCCAACGGCAAGGACGCGGCGGTGAACATCGCGGTGGTTAGTTGAGGTTCTGAAACCCCCTCCCTACCCCCCGCCTTTGGCGGTGGATGGAAGGGGAGGGGGCAAAGCTGTCGCCTACCCCACCACCCCCTTGACCCGGTATGCCTCCGCCGCCTCGCGGGCAAGCTGGGGGATCTGGCGGCGCAGGGTGCGGATTTCCGCCGTGGCGTGGCCGCGGCAGGCCATCTCCAGCTCGCGCGCGGCGACCGACAGGCGCTGGGCGCCGAAGGTGCCGGCGGTGCTCTTCAGCGTGTGCGCCTCCTGCGCCAGGGCCGAGGCGTCGGCTCCCGTTCCGGCGATGCGCTCGACGCGCTCGCGCGTTTCCTCCAGGAACTGGCGGATGACGTCGGCCAGCAGCTCGGGGTCGAGGTCACGGGCGAGCTGCGCCAGCACCTCGTCGTCCAGCGCGTCGGGCGCCGGTCCCTCCTCCTCGCCGACGGCGGGAGCCACCGGTTCGGGGGGCAGCCAGCGCTCCACCACCTCCAGCAGGCGGGTGCGGTCCACCGGCTTGCCGACATGGTCGTTCATGCCGGCGGCGAGGCAGCGCTCGCGGTCGCCCTCCATGGTGTCGGCGGTCATGGCGATGATCGGCCGCGTGCCGGCCGGCGGCGGCAGCGCGCGGATCGCCCGCGTGGCGCTCAGCCCGTCCATGTCCGGCATGGCGATGTCCATCAGCACCAGGTCGTAGGGCACGGTGCGCACCGCTTCCACCCCCTCCAGCCCATTGGCTGCGACGTCGATGCGGTAGCCGGCGGCTTTCAGGAAGGCAGTGGCGACCATCTGGTTGGTCGGGCTGTCCTCCACCAGCAACAGGCGGCGGCCGTTTGGGCGCGGTGCCGGGCGGGCGGCGGGCAGGGCCGGTTCGGGCGGCACCGCGTTGCCGTCCAGCGCGGCAAGCAGGCGGGCCTGCCGCGGCGGCTTGACCAGCGTGGCGTCGATCCCCGGCCGGGCGCGGCCGGCGGCCGGCCCGACCTCGGCGAGCAGCACGACGCGCCTGGCGCCCGCTTGGCGAAGGGCGTCGGCAAGGGCCGTGGCGCTGCCGATGCCGGTGTCGAGAAGCGCGGAGTCGACCGGGCCGGCACGCAAGGCGGCATCGGCGTCCGACGCTTCCACCACCTCCGCCCCCCAGGAGGCGATCTGCAGGCGCAGCGTCGCGCGGTTGAGCGGGCAGGGATCCACCAGCAGCACTCGTCGACCGGCCAGCGGCGGCGCGGCCGGGGTAGTGCCGGGCTGCGGCTCCAGCGGCACGGTGAACCAGAAGCGGCTGCCGCGGCCGGGCGCGCTGTCGAATCCGATGCTGCCGCCCATCAGATCGACCAGCCGGCGCGAGATGGCGAGACCCAGCCCGGTGCCGCCATAGCGCCGCGACAGGATCGGGGCGGCCTGGGTGAACTCCTCGAACAGGTGGGGGTGTGCGTCGAGCGGAATGCCGACGCCGGTGTCGGCCACCTCGAAGCGCACGCGCTCGCGGCCCTGATTGTCGAGGCCCTCGGAGGCGACGGTGACGGCGACGCCGCCCTCCTCGGTGAACTTCACGGCGTTGCCGGCGAGGTTCAGCAGCACCTGCCGCAGCCGCCCGGCGTCGCCGCGCAGCGCCGCGGGCAGCGTCGCCGGCACCGCGGCGGCGAGGCCGATGCCCTTGGCGGCGGCGCGCGGCGACAGGAGCTCCATGGCGCCCTCCACCAGCTCGACGAGGTCGAAGCCGGCCGGCTCCAGCTCCAGCTTGCCGGCCTCCATCTTCGACAGGTCGAGGATGTCGTTGAGGATCGCCAGCAGCGCCTCGCCCGACTCGCGGGCGGTCAGCGCGTAGGTGCGCTGCTGCTCGCTGAGGTGGCCGTCCAGCAGCACGCCGATCATGCCCAGCACGCCGTTCAGCGGCGTGCGGATCTCGTGGCTGATCATGCGCAGGAAGTCGGACTTGGCTTGGCTGGCCAGCTCCGCCTGCTCCTTGGCGCGGCGCAGCTGCGCCTCGGCGTCGCGGTAGGCGGTGATGTCGTGCACCGAGACGATGGCCACGGTGCGCCCGCGGTAGGGAACGTAGCGCGTCTCGCCGCCGACGACGTAGCGCGAGCCGTCGGCGCGCAGGCCGGTGATCTCGAAGCGGGTCTGGCTGCGGTCGGCCATCCGCTTCAGGCCCTTGGCGTGGTCCTCGGGCGCGACCAGGGTGATGAGCGGACGGCCGATCAGTTCGTCCGCGCTGTAGCCGGTCATGGCGAGCGCGGCGCGGTTGATGTCGACGATGATGCCGTCCTCGTGGACGATGATGCAGTCCGTGGCGGCGTCCGAGAGCTGGCGGAAGCGCTCCTCGCTCTCGCGCAGCGCCGCCTCGACCTGCCGGGGGGCGGTGATGTCCGTGTAGGTCATCAGCAGCGCGCCGTCGTCCAGGTGGCTGGTCAGGATCTCCAGCACCATGCCGTTCGGGCGCGTGCGCTCGAACCGGCCATCGAGCGCGACCAAGGCGTGGCGCTGCGCCACCAGCTCGTCGAGGTCGCCGACGCCGAATTCGCCCTCCAACGCCATCCGCCGCAGGAACTCGTCGGTGTGCAGGCCGACCGCCAGGAAGCCCGGCGCCAGGTCGAGCAGCGCCTCGAACCGGCGGTTCCAGGTCAGCAGGCGGCCGTCGGCGCTCCACACCACGATGCCCTGGGCCATGGCGGCGAAGGTCGCCTCCAGCAGGGTGGATTTCTGCGCCATCGCCTCGACCGCCTCGGACAGGCGGCGGTGCGCGGCGGTGGCGCGCTCCTCCGCCTCCTGCGCGGCGGCGCGGGCGCGCCGGGCGGCGCCGGTCTCGCGCAGGGCGAGGGCGAGCAGCAGCAGCGCCGCGGCCAGCGGCCCCGCCATCTCCAGCAACGCCGCCCAGAGCGTGGTGAAGGCGTCATGGAGCGGGTAGCCGAAGAAGTGCAGCAGGTCGTGCACCAGATCGCCCACCAGCAGGACCAGCGCGGCGGCGATCAGCAGGCCTCGGCGAGTGGCAGGGGACATGGGGAGCTCCGGTGACGACCGGGCCGATCCTAGATCCCCTCAACGCTCAAGGGAATTGCCGGATTGCGCCACCGCCGCGGCGAGCCGCCGCTGTCCCAGCACGCGGCCGAGGATGCCGTGGCGCGGACCCAGCAGCACGGCGAGCGTCAGGATCGCGCCGGCCGCCACCGCGATCATGCCGGCGGCGTTCAGCGAGTGCTCCGCCCCCAGCCAGAATGGCCCGAACGCCGCGCCGGCGTAGCCGGCCACCCCGGCCAGCGCGCCCAGCGCGGTGCTCAGCGCCAGCTGAACCGGCAGCCGGTCGGTCAGCAGCCGCGCCGCCGCGGGCGGGGCGATCAGCATGGCGACGACGAGGATCGAGCCCACCGCCTCGAACGCGGCGATGGCGGTGGCGGCGGTCAGCAGCAGCACGCCGTAATGGAACAGCCCCGGCCGCAGCCCCAGCGCGCCGGCCAGACCGGGGTCGAAGGCGGCGATGGTCAGTTCCTTGCGGAACAGCAGCACGCAGGCCAGCACCAGGGCGAACACGGCCGCGAGCGTCACCACCTGCCGCGGCAGCTCCAGCCACACCGCCGGCCTGAGCAGGGAGGACCAGGTGGTGGGCGCCAGCCACAGGATGGTCTCCAGCTGGCCGTACAGCACGCAGTCGGCGTCGAGATCGACGGCGCGCGCCGGCCCCTGCTCGATCAGCACCACGCCGGCGGCGAAGAACAGCGTGAACACCACACCCATCGCCGCCCCGGATTCGAGCCGGCCGAGACGCCGCACCGCCTCGATCAGCACGCCGGCCAGCGCGGCGGAGACCAGCGCCCCGGCCATCATCGGCAGCGTGTCGCGCGACCCCACCAGCAGGAAGCCGCCGACGATGCCCGGCAGCACCGCGTGGCTGACCGCGTCGCCCATCAGCCCCTGCCGGCGCAGCACCAGGAAGTTGCCGACCAGCGCGCAGGCGGCGCAGGCCAGCACGGCGGCCATCAGGGCGGGCAGGTCGATCTGCAGGAAGTCCTGAAGGGTCAGGTGCATCGCGCGCGCTCCTCCAGCACCCGCACGAGGTCGGCCGGCAGCACGCGGTCGATGGGGGCGATTCCCCAGTCGGGCGTGGCGGGGGCGAGGGCGGGGTGGTCGATCAGGAAGCGCTCCCACAGGCGGCGGTTGCGCTCTGCGGCGCGGGCGGCGGCGTGGCCGCGGCCGGTGAGGGCGCCGTTGCGGCAAAAGCCTTTCAGCGCCAGCCAACGCCGCATGGCCGGGGACGCGTCGGCGTCGGCCAGCAGCCGGCGCAGCGCCTGCTGCTCGGCCAACGCGAGGCGCAGGCGGCCGGCGCGCAGCGCGGCGGCAAGCAGACCGCGGGCCGGAGCGAACAGGAAGCTCAGCAGGAAGAAGCCGCCGGCCACCAGCACGATCACCGCGCCGGCCGGCAGCTTCGGGAACAGGGCCGACAGCGCGGCGCCCAGCCAGCCGCTCAGCGCGCCGAGCACGGCCGCGATGACGGTCATGGCCGCCAGCCGCTCGGTCCAGAAGCGCGCCGCGGCGGGCGGGATGATCAGCAGCGCCACCACCAGGATCAGTCCAACCGTCTGCAGGCCGATCACCGTGACCAGCGCCGCCAGCGCCATCAGCGCAATGTCCAGACGCTGCACCGGCCAGCCCTGGCCGTGTGCGAAGCCGGGATCGAAGGCGACCAGCCGCAGCTCCTTGAACAGCAGCGCCGTGGTGCCGGCGGCGGCGAGCGCCAGCACGCCCATGGCCACCGCCTCGCGCCACGCCATCGCCGCGGTCTGGCCGAGGATGAAGTGGCCCAGGCCTGCCTGTCCGCCGACCTGGAGGGTCTGGATGTAGCTCAGCAGCACCACGCCCAGGCCGAACGCGGTGGCGAGCACGGCGCCGATGGCCGAGTCCTCGGTCAGGCGGGTGAAGCGCACCAGCGCCTGGATGGTCAGCACCCCCAGCACGCCGCTGGCCGCCGCGCCGGCCAGCAGCAGCGGCAGCGAGCGCCCCGGCAGCCCCAGCCAGACGCCCAGCAGGAAGGCCGCGGCGATGCCCGGCAGCGTGGCGTGGCTCAGTGCGTCGCTGACCAGGGCGCGGCGGCGCAGCAGCAGGAAGGTGCCCACCGTGCCCCCGGCCATGCCCAGCGCCGCGGTGCCGGCCACCACCACCGCGGTGTTGAACCCGGCCTTGAGGGTGAGGACGCGCGCCGCCTCCTCAAGCACCGGACACCTCGAAGGGCAGGGGGCGGCCGCCGTAGGCGGCGCGCAGGTGGTCGGGCGTCAGCACCTCGCGCACGGGGCCGTCGGCGATCACGCGGGCGTTCACCAGCAGCGCGTGGTCGAAGTACTCGGCCACCGTCTGCAGGTCGTGGTGCACGCAGACCACGGTCCGCCCGGCGGCGTCGAGGTCGCGCAGGACCTGGAGCACCGCGCGCTCGGTGGCGGCGTCCACCCCGGCGAAGGGCTCATCCATGAAGTAGAGCTGCGCCTCCTGCGCCAGCGCGCGGGCCAGGAAGACGCGCTGCTGCTGGCCGCCGGAGAGCTGGCCGATCTGCCGGTGCGCGAAGTCGGCCATGCCGACGCGCTCCAGCGCGTGCAGGGCGGCCTCCTTGTGGGCGCGGCCGACCGGGCGGAACCAGCCGATCATGCCGTAGCGCCCCATGGCAACGACGTCGAGCGCCGACACCGGGAAATCCCAGTCCACGCTCTCGCGCTGCGGCACGTAGCCGACGAGGCGGCGCTGCTTGCGCAACGGCCGGCCGAACACCTCGACCGAGCCGGCGACGGTGGGCACCAGGCCGAGGCACGCCTTGATCAGCGTCGACTTGCCGGCGCCGTTCGGACCGACCACGGCGATCAGGCCGCGCGGTGGTGCCACGTAGGTGACGTCCCACAGCACCGGCTTGCGGTGGTAAGCGACGGTAAGGCTGCGGACCAGCAGCGGGCTCGGCCCCATCGGGGTCTGGCCGGCCTCGTCGCGGGCTCCGGGCGTGCGCCAGAGATACTGCATGGTCGGCCTCCCTTACCGCTGCGCCAGTGTCAGCTTGCCGCGGAAGCCGCCGGCCGGGGCGTCGCCGCCCAGCGCCCGCGAGATCAGCGTGACGTTGTGGTCGATCATGCCGATGTAGGTGCCCTCATAGGTGCCGGGTGCGCCCATCGCGTCGGAGAACAGCGCGCCGCCCAAGGCCACGGTGTGGCCGCGTGCCGCGGCCCCCTCGACCAGCGCCTGGACGTTGCGGTCGGAGACGCTGGTCTCCGGGAATACGGCGGGGATCTTGCGCTCGACCAGCAGGGCGACCAACTCCTCGATGCTTTTCAGGCCGGCCTCGGACTCGGTGCTGACGCCCTGGATGCCGCGCACCTCGATGCTGTAGGCGCGGCCCAGGTAGTTGAAGGCGTCGTGCGCGGTGACCAGCACCCGCGCGTTGCCGGGGATCGAGGCGAGGACGCGGCGGGCGTAGGCGTCCAGCTCGGCCAATTCCTTGCGGTAGGCATCGGCGTTGCGGGCGTAGGTCTCGGCGCCGGTCGGGTCGGCGGCGGACAGCGCGTCGCGCACCGAGTCGAGCGCGTGGATCCACAACGCCGGAGCCATCCAGACGTGGGGGTCGTCGTTCCCCTCGAACTGCGGCGGGGTGATGCGCTGCTCCCGCGGCACCCGGTCGGCGACGCGGACCACCGGCTTGCCGGACGAGGCAACGCGCTGGAACGCCTCGTCCATCTTGCCTTCCAGGTGCAGGCCGTTGACCAGAACCACGTCGGCGCGGGTCAGCCGGGCGATGTCGGAGCGCGTCGGCTTGTAGAGGTGCGGGTCCACGCCCTCGCCCATCAGCGCCGACACCTCGGCGCGCTCGCCGGCCACGGCGCGCGCCACGTCGGCGACCATGCCCGTGGTGGCGAGGACGTTGAGGCGCTTGGATTGCGCGGAGGCCGGAGCGGCCGTCCACAGCAGCGTCAGCATCGCCAGGAGAAAAGCTGAATACCTGTTCATATTCCCGATCATTCAGACGAGTTCCGTCATAACAAAATAAAGATGCCGCGATCGTCTTTTCCGCCTCTGGATATATGAAGCGGAGTCGCGGCGAGACAAGACATGTTCCGTCGCTTCGGATGGGTTACAGGTCGGCGGTCGCGCGCTATACTGGCGGGCATGATCGTGCTGTTCACCGATTTCGGGCTCGCCGGGCCGTACACCGGGCAGGTCAAGGCGGCGCTCCTGCGCGAGGCGCCGGGCGTGCCGATCATCGATCTGTTCGCCGACGCCCCGGCCTTCGACCCGCAGCTCTCGGCCTACCTGCTGGCCGCCTACGCGCCGGAATTTCCGGCCGGCACGGTGTTCGTCTGCGTCGTCGATCCCGGCGTCGGCACGGAGCGCAGGCCGCTGTGGGTGCAGGCCGACGGCCGCACCTTCGTCGGCCCGGACAACGGCCTGTTCGAGCTGGTGCGCCGCCGTGCGGTGGACTTCAAGGCGGCGGTCATCGACTGGCGCCCGCCGCGGCTGTCGAACACCTTCCACGGCCGTGACCTGTTCGCCCCCGTGGCGGCGCGGGCGGCGCTGGGCCGCGCCCCGCTGGCAACGCCGGTGAGCCAGGAGGAGATCGCCCGGCCGGACTGGCCGGACGATCTGGCGCGGATCGTCTATGTGGACGTCTACGGCAACGCCATGACCGGGCTGCGCGCCGGCAGCGTGCCGGAGTCGGCGCTGCTGATCGCCAACGGCTACGAGTTGCGCCACGCCCATACCTTCGGCGCTGCGGCGGAGGGCGAGGCGTTCTGGTACGTCAACTCCAACGGGCTGGTGGAGATTGCCGTCAACCGCGGGCGCGCGGACCGCGACCTGGAACTGGAGGTGGGGATGGCGGTCGAGGTGGAAGCCTGAGTCGCACCCTATGACTTGCCCCAGGCCCGATCGCCCCGCTACCCTTCCATTCCAATGAGATAAGAACCGGGGTCAGGGAGGGCGTCGCATGTATCCCCATCTGCGCGACGAGGCGCGCTGGGTCGTGCCGGAGGTGCTGGCGTATCAGGCCGCGGCGCGCGGCGACCGGCCGTTCGTCACCATGGCGGACGGGGCGGCGCTGACCTACGCCCAGGCGCAGGACGAGGCGGCGCGGGTCGCCGGGTTCCTGGCGTCGCTCGGGGTCAAGCCGGGCGACATGGTGGCGGTGATGCTGCCCAACGGGCTCGACTTCGTGCGGGTCTGGCTGGGGCTGGCGCGGCTGGGCGCGGTGCTGGTGGCGCTCAACACCGACCTCAAGGGATCCTTCCTGGAGCACCAGCTGGAGAACGCCGGGGCGGCGCTCGCCATCGCCGACCAGACGCTGCTCGACCGCTTCGCCGAGCTGGGATCGCGGCTTACCGCGCTGAAGACGGTGCTGAGCGTCGGCACCGCCGTGGCGCCCAGCGGCTTTCCGTTCGCCCTGGCGGCGCTGGAGGGCTGGCGCGGCGCCGGGCCGTACGAGGGGCCGATGCCGCGGGCCGGCGACACGCACTGCGTCATGTACACCTCTGGCACCACCGGGCCGTCTAAGGGCGTGCTGATGCCGCACGGGCACGCCTTCCTGTTCGGGCTGGGCTCCATCGACAACTACGCGATGACCGAGGCGGACCGCTTCTACATCTGCCTGCCGCTGTTCCACGCCAACGGGCTGTTCATGCAGCTGTTCGCCACCATGATCGCCGGCTGCGACGCGGTGCTGCGCGAGCGGTTCAGCGCATCGGCCTGGATCTCCGACGTCCGCCGCTACGGCTGCACGGTGACCAACAGCCTGGGCGCCGTCACCGCCTTCGTGGTGGCGCAGCCGCCGCGGCCCTACGACCGCGACCACCGGCTGCGCCTGGTCGGCGCCGCGCCCAACCCGGCGGCGACCGAGGCGGTGCTGCGCGAGCGCTTCGGCATCCGCGACGTCATCGGCCTGTACGGCATGACCGAGGTGAACATTCCGCTCTATTGCGAGATGGGCAACCCGCGTCCCGGCACCTGCGGCCGGCTCTACGACCGCTATTTCGAGGTGGAGATCCGCGATCCCGTCACCGACGTCCCGGTGCCGCCCGGCCACATCGGCGAGGTGATGGTGCGCCCCAAGGCGGCGTTCGGCTTCATGACCGGCTACCACCGCATGCCCGACAAGACGGTCGAGGCGTGGCGGAACCTGTGGTTCCACACCGGCGACGCCGCGGTGATGGGCGAGGACGGCTACGTCACCTTCGTCGACCGCATCAAGGACTGCATCCGGCGGCGCGGCGAGAACGTCTCCTCCTACGAGGTGGAGACCGCGATCTCCCGGCTGGAGGGCGTGGAGGAGGTGGCGGCCTACGGCGTTCCCTCGGAAGGGGAGGGCATGGAGGAGGACATCATGCTGGCCGTGGTGCCGTCCCCCGGGGCGGCGCTGACGGTGGAGGCCGTCGTCCGCCACGCCGCGCGCGAGCTGCCGCGCTACGCCCAGCCGCGCTACGTGCAGATCGTTGACGCGCTGCCGAAGACGCCCACCGCCAAGGTGCAGAAGGGCAAGCTGCGCGAGCGCGGCGTCGGGCCCGGCGTGTGGGACCGGGTGCGGGATGCTACGTAGAGGCGCGCATGCCCCTCCCCAGCCCTCCCCCGCTTCGCGGGAGAGGGGGTAGAGCGGCCAAGTTCCCTCCACCTCGAAGAGGGTGAGGGTTAGGGAGGGGGCAGCAGTCTTTACGCCGCCTCGAGCAGGCAGCGGTCGAGCCCGCGGGCATCGGCCGGCAGGGTCAGCACGGTGAAGGCGTCGTCGCCGGTCCGGGCGTCGGCCGGGCCGGTGGTCATGATGATGCGGGTGCGCGGGTACAGCATGCGGGCCAGCGCCGCGATGCGCTCGCCGTCGTCGGACTCCGCGTGGCTGCGCAGCAGGGCGATGCCGGGCTCGCGCTCGCCGATGATCGACAGCGCCTCGTAACCGTCGCTGGCCTGCGCCACGGTGAAGCCCAGCGCCTCCAGCTGGCGGGAGACGGCGGTGCGCTGCTCCAGGTCGGTGTCGGCGACCACGGCCAGCCGCGCCGGAGAGGACTTCCCGACCTGCACGTCGATGCTGAACACAGTCAAGCCTCCGCCTCATGTCATATGGCCAGGACGGCAATACCTGACCAATGTCATACACTATTGGCCGGAGGGCGTAAAGAAACCATTAAGGGATGCGAACGACGATCTTCCGGTCGAGCAGCGCCAGCATGGGCAGGTCGCTCGGGCGGTTGCCGTAGCCCCAGGTCTCGCCGGCCGGGCCGTTGGCGGCCAGCCAGGCGCGCACGCGGTCGGCCTTGTCGATGCGCACGCAGTTGCCGGTGGCGAGGCGGCCGGTCAGGCGGCCGTCCTGCACCTCCATGCCGGTGGCGAGCAGGTCGTCCACCGCCTCCTCCCGCAGCAGGAAGGGCATGTAGACGTCGAGCGCGCCGGTGGCGACCACCACGCGGCGTCCGGCGCGGCGGTGCTCGCGCAGGGCCTGCACGGTGGGCGGGTGCCAGCGCAGCTTGGCCGACATCCGCTCAGCCGCGGCGTGCGCGTCGGCCAGCGGCAGGCCGCGCAACGTGCGCTTCAGCAGGATCTCCTTGATCGAGCCGCGGAAGTCCACCCCCGGCCCGCGGCCGCGCAGGTGGCGGTGCCCCGCGGAGCGGATCGCGTCGGCGAAGGCCAGCCGCGTGCGGCGCCGGCCGATCACCTCGGCGATGAACATGGGCAGGGTGTCGCCGTGCACCAGCGTGCCGTCGAAATCGAAGAAGGCGACGCCGGGATGCTGCTCGACAGCAGGCCGGTCGAGGGTAGGGGCTTCCGTCCGCATGACGCGTGTGTAGCAGATCGCTGACGGAATGGCGTCCTCAATGAATGAAGTGCCAGACGGTCTCTGACTCGTCGTCATCGTCCTCGTCGTCGTCCTCCGCCTCCTCGACCAGCTCGTCGACGGCGCAGTCGAGGCTGGCCTTGATGGAGACCAGCAGGTTGATCATCTCGCCGGACTCGCGCTCCAGGTTGCGCAGCCGTGCGTCCATGGCGTCGAACTTGGCCTCGACGGTGTCGTGCAGGCGGTCAAGGCGCGCGAGGATCGCCATCAGAAGGGGGTCGTCGCTGTGATCCATGGGCGGCCTGGAGTCCCGTGCTTTTGCGGTCGATTCTGAACCTAGACCGTAGGGGACGCCACGCACAGTCCCGCGGGCGGCGCACTCCGCAAGGGTTTCCAGGGCTCCGGCCGGTTCCGGACGGCGCGACCGGCGAATCCCGCCGGATAACCCCCTTCTATCAAGAGTTGTCTTGCGAGGCCGTCTGACGGCCGAGGGGGACGCCGTACAGCTCCAGGCGATGGCCAACCAGTTCATAGCCCAGCTTGCGGGCGATGGTGGACTTCAATTGCTCCAGTTCCTCGCTGGTGAACTCCACCACCTCGCCGGTCTGCAGGTTGATGAGGTGATCGTGGTGCTCGTCCTTCTTCTCCTCGTACCGCGCGCGGCCGTCGCCGAAGTCCAGCCGTTCGATGACCTGGGCGTCCTCGAACAGGCGCATGGTGCGGTACACGGTGGCGATGGAGATGCGCGGGTCGATGACGACGGCGCGGCGGTGCACCTCCTCCACGTCGGGATGGTCGGTGGACTCCGACAGCACGCGGGAGATCACCCGGCGCTGGTCCGTCATCTTGAGGCCCTTCTGGGCGCAGAGGTCTTCGATCCGCGAAGGCATAGGATCCACTTTCCGGGACTGACCCAAGAAAGATAGTGCGGAGGCGAAGCGTTCCAAAGGGGGAAGAAACGGCTTTATTCAAGGGGCGTAGAAACGTTCGCATGACCAGCATTGCTGGCCTTGGGCGCCGTGATTCCGGCGTCGCCTTGACCGCGGTCAAGTCATGGACGAAAGGGGTGCTGCATTGTTGCGAATGCGTCGCATTACCGATTTTGGCCGGTCGTGCGACGCGACGCCATACCGCCCGCCAGCCCGCCGTTTCGCCAGCCAGCCAGGGCCCGTCCAACACCCAGCCATGGACCGCCCATGCCTGCTTCGCGCACCCTGCGCCCTCTGGCGCCATTGCCCTTCCTTTTGCTCAGCGTTCCCGCCATCGCCCAGGACGGGGCGATGCGGCTCGATCCGGTGTCCGTCACCGCCACCCGCACCGAGCACACGGCCTCCGAGGCTCCGGCGACCGTCACCATCATCAACGCCGACGAGATCGCGGCGAAGGGGGCCGCCGACCTCCAGGAGGCGGTGCGCTCCACGCCCGGCATCAGCCTGCTCGGTCAGCAGGTGGGTGGGCGCAAGACCTTCTCCATCCGCGGCACCGACAACCGCCACACGCTCGTGCTGATCGACGGGCGCCGGATCTCGGCGACCGACGACGTGATCGGCCACTCCGACTACCAGTACGGCTGGATCCCGATGGGGCAGGTGGAGCGCATCGAGGTGGTTCGCGGCCCGATGTCGGCGCTCTACGGCTCCGAGGCCATGGGCGGCGTCGTCAACATCATCACCAAGAAGACGGGCAAGATCTGGACCGCCCAGGGAACCGTGCGCGGCGACCTGAACCCCGACGCCGGCGGCGACGGCCGTCAGGTGGCGGTTTCGGCGGGTGGCCCGCTGGGCGACAAGGTCTCCGTCGGCTTCTCGGCCGAGGACTTCCGCGAGGCCGCCGTGCCGCTGCCCGGCACCCCGCTTCTGAGCGAACTCGAGGGGCGCAGCCGGCGCGGCGGCACCCTCGACCTCACCTTCCGTCCGGTCGAAGGGCATGAGGTGTCCGTCAACCTGCTGGAAAGCCGGGAGACCCGCTGGCGTGGCAACCAGGAGACCTCCGGCGCCCGACGCTACTTCACCGACAGCTACGACCTCGATCGCAGCCAGCGCTCGGTGGGGTACCGCGGCGACTGGGGGGTGGCGCGGTCGGAGATCCGCTACACCGAGACGGAGTTCGACGTCACCAACAGCCGGACTCTCGGCATCGCGCCGACCCGGCCGCAGAACCTCAAGGACCGGATCCTCGACGGCAACGTCATCGTGCCGGTCGGCGAGCGGCAGGTCGTCACGGCGGGCGGCGAGCACCGGACGGAGACCCTGCGCAACGCCGGCCTCCTCGGCGGCGAGGACAGCGCCACCCACAAAGCGCTCTACCTGCAGGACGAGATCGTGCTCACCGATACGGTGTCGGTGACGCTCGGCGGGCGCCGGGACGTGCACCAGACCTTCGGTGCGGAACTGAGCCCGCGCGCCTACGTCGTCTGGAAGGCGACGCCGTCGCTCATCGTCAAGGGCGGTTACGGCGAAGCCTTCCGGGCGCCGACGCTGAAGCAGATCTCCCCCAACTACGTCGGCGCGGAGGGGCCGCACACCTTCCTCGGCAACGCCAACGTGCGGCCGGAGACGAGCCGCACCTGGGAGATCGGCTTCGACTGGGCCGGCCAGGGCCGGTCGCTCGCGGCGAGCATCTTCCGCAACGATTTCGACGACCTGATCGACACCCGCCTCGTGCGCGTCCAGGGCGCCCGGCGCACCTACATCTACGACAACATCTCGCACGCCCGCATCGACGGTCTGGAGGCCGCGGGGCGCCAGGAACTGGGGGCCGGCTTCGCGCTGTCCGCCAACTACCTGTACCTGCACGCCACCAACCGGGACACCGGCGCCGATCTGGAAGGGCGGCCGCGGCACAGCGGCACCCTCGGGCTGGACTGGGAGAGCGGCCCCTGGCAGAGCCGGCTGAGCGCCGAGTACCTGGGCCGCCAGTATCTGTCCGGCACCGCCGGGCCGACGAGGGCGCCGTCCTACACCCTCCTGCACCTGACCGGCAGCTACCAGATCAACGAGAACCTGCGTCTGCGGGCCGGCCTGAACAACATCGGCGACGTGCGTCTGGCGGACAAATCCCCGCTGTTCCCTTACGCCGAACGGGGGCGGACGGTGTACGTCGCCATGAACGCGTCCTTCTGACAGGCACGTCCGCCTTCAAAAGGGAAAGGGCATGCGGCATGCCCTTTCCCCATGCTTTTGCGGACGGTCAGGCCAGCCCCTTCTCCATCATCGCGGACAGCCGCCTGGCGAAGGCGACCGGGTCGGGCAGGGCCTCGCCCTCGACGATGCGCGCCTGGTCGAGCAGCAGCCACGCCACCTCGGCGAGGTCCTGATCGGAGGCGCCGGCGCTCCGGGCGCGGTCGACCAGCCGCTTGATCAGCGGGTGGCCGGGGTTCAGCTCCAGGATGCGCTTGGACTCGCCGGCGCCGAGCTGCTTGTGCTGCTTCAGCAGGCGTTCCAGGTGCAGGTCCATGTCGGTCTCGTCGGCGACGAGGCAGACCGGGCTGTCGGTCAGGCGCTCCGACGGGCGGACGTCCTTCACCGCGTCGGCCAGCGTCAGCTTGAACAGCGCGATCAGGCTGGCGACGTCGCCCTCGGCCGGCTTCTCCGCCTCCGGCTTGTCCTCGCCGCCCTGGATCTTGCCGAGGTCGGCGCCGCCGCGGGTGACCGACTTGAACGTCTTGTCCTTGAACTGGCCGACCGCCGGCACCCAGAACTCGTCCACCGGGTCGGTGAGCAGCAGCACCTCCACGCCCTTGGCGCGGAAGCCCTCGAGCTGCGGGCTCTTGAGGAGCGTGTCCACGTCGTCGCCGGCGATGGTGTAGATGGCGTCCTGCCCCTCCTTCATGCGGCCGACGTAGTCCTCCAGCGAGACCAGCCCGTCGCCGTTGGTGGAGCGGAAGCGCAGCAGCTTCAGCAGCTCGTCGCGGTGCTCGTAATCCTCGTACAGGCCCTCCTTGAGGACGGCGCCGAAGTTCTCCCAGAAGGTCTGGTACTCCGCCGCGGTCTCCTCGTCCCTGGCCTTCTTCGACAGCTCGCCCAGCACGCGGCGGGTGATGCCGGCGCGGATCTTCGCCAGCATCGGGTTGTGCTGCAGCATCTCGCGGCTGATGTTCAGCGGCAGGTCCTCGGTGTCCACCACACCCTTGAGGAAGCGCAGGTAGGGCGGCAGCAGGCCGTCCGCGCCCTCGGTGATGAACACGCGCTTGACGTACAGCTTCACCCGGTGGGCGCGCTTCGGGTCGAACAGGTCGAAGGGACGGGTGGCCGGGACGTACAGCAGGTTGGTGTACTCGATCGCCCCCTCGGCCCGCCAATGGATGGTCAGCCACGGGTCGTCGAAGCCGTGCCCGACGTGGTGGTAGAACTCCTTGTACTGCTCGGGCGTGATCTCGTTCTTGGAGCGCATCCACAGGGCGGACGCGCTGTTCAGCGCCGTGGCGTCGTCACCCTCGCCGAACAGGATGGGGATGGCGATGTGGTCGGAGTACTTGCGCACGATGGCGCGCAGGCGGTGCTCCTCCAGGTACTCGTCGTCGCCCTCGCGCAGGTGCAGGATCACGCGGGCGCCGCGCGCCACGTTGTCCGCCTCGCCGATGGTGAACTCGCCCCGGCCGTCGGAGATCCAGCGCCAGCCCTGCGCCTCGCCGGCCTTGCGGGTCAGCACCTCGACCTTCTCGGCGACCATGAAGGCGGAGTAGAAGCCGACGCCGAACTGGCCGATCAGGCTGACGTCCTTCTTCGAATCGCCGGTCAGCTGGCGCATGAAAGCGGCGGTGCCCGAGCGCGCGATGGTGCCCAGGTTCTCGACCAGGTCCTCGCGGTTCATGCCGACGCCGTTGTCGGCGACGGTGAGGGTGCGCGCCTCCTTATCGACGATCAGCCGGACCTTCAGGTTCGGGTCGTCGGCCGACAGCTCCGGCTGCGTCAGCGCGGCGTAGCGCAGCCGGTCGCAGGCGTCGGAGGCGTTGGAGACGAGCTCGCGCAGGAAGACTTCCTTCTCGCTGTAGAGCGAGTGCGCGACGATGTCGAGCAGGCGGCTGACCTCGGCCTGGAAATTGAGCCGTTCCTCGGTCATCGGGTTCACCTTGGTTCTTTTTGTTGGTCGGACGAGTTGGTGGATCGGAGTTCCGGGCGCCCCTCCTGTACCGTCATCCCCGCGAAGGCGGGGATGACGGCAAAAAGGGTTCGGGCCGGAGGTGCGCCGGGCCGATCCGGCCGGATATGTGTGAAAAATCCGGCCGGGGTGCAAGAGCGTCGGTTGCGTTTTCGCTCAGTTCTTCTTGCCGCCCTTCGGCTTCGCCTCTGGCGCCGGCTCGGGCGCCGTGGCGCCCAGGCCCATCATGGCGCTCATGTCGGCGCCGTTCAGCAGCATCTGCCCGCCCTCGGTCAGCTCGAACTTGTAGGTGCGGATGTCCTTGCCGGCCTCGTCCTTGCCCTGCTGGCCCATGGCCTGGAGCATGGCGATCATGCCCAGCGTCTCCTGGGTGCCCGGGTCCGGCTGGGCGCCGGGCTTCGGTTTCAGCGCCTCGGCCGCGGAGTCGAGGCCGCGCAGGATCACCTCGGCGCCGCCCACGGCGCCCATCGCCGCCTTGGACAGCATGCGCAGCGCGCCGGTGACCGAACCGGTGGCGGCGGGCGTGTCGAGCGTCAGCTTGTCCAGCCGCAACTCGGTGCCGGCGTTGGTGGCGGCCTCGGTCAGCATGGTGCCGGTCACCGCCATCAGCGCGTCGCGCGCCTCGTTCTTGTTCTCATCGGCGCCCTTCTTCTTGGCGCTGGGCTTGCTGGGCTTGGCGCGCTGCTGCTCCTCCAGCGCCGCCATGGCGGTCACCGCCTGGCCGATGGCGGCGTTGGGCAGCTTGGCCAGCGAGACCTGAAAGTCGAAGCGCTGCGGCATGAACTGCTGCGGGCCGGGCAGCGGCTCGATCTTCAGGCCGTCGCCCTGGAAGCCGAAGCTGAAGGTGGAGGCGGCGCGGTCCATGTCGGTGATGCCGAACTGCAGCGCCGCGAGGTCGAAGGCGACGCGGCCCTCGGCGTCGCCGGCTGCGACGTTGCTGACGCGCAGGCGCATGGTGGCGTCGCCGAGGATGCCGCCCAGCAGGGGCAGGAACTGCGCCGACGGCGGCTCGGTGCCGGCGGCCGCGTACTTGGTGGCCAGCGCCTTCAGCTGGCCCACCTTGGCCAGGTCCAGGCGGCCGTAGTTGGCCTCCATGGTCACCGAGCCGATCTTCAGCAGCGTCGCCTTCTTGTCGGACAGCGTCACGTCGCTGATGGCGCCGGCCACCGGGCCGCTCCAGATGTTGGGGCCGCCATCCGGGCGCATGTCCTGCGTCGCGGTCAGCGAACCGATGCGCAGCGCGCCTTCCTTCTTCGGCGGCACCAGCGCGATGTCGCCGTAGGCGACGTCGGCCTGGACGAAGTTCTCCACCGCCGTGTTCCACACGCCGGTGAAGCGCTGCTTGCCGATGGTGAGGGCCGAGGTCTTGTCCTCGTCGTCGGTCAGTTCCATGCGCGAGGGCAGCGTCACCTCCACCGCGTAGGTGGCGTCGGCCTTCGGCACAACGTTCAGCTTGATGACGCCGACGTCCAGGCTCGCGTCCTCGCCGGAGATGGTGAGCGGCGGCAGCGCCACTTCGTAATGGTCGCCGGCGGGAGTGACGGTCGGCTCGCCGTCGAAGAAGACCTCGACGCCCTCGTCCTCGGACTCGGGAAAGGTCTGCTTCAGGCCCTTGGCGATGGCGGCGCGGATGGCGGCGGCCCCATCGGCGCTGATGGCCGGTGCCGACTGCGCCCAGGCCGGGCCCGAGATGGCGAGGGCGACGGCGGCGGCCAGCGTGGCGGAGCGGAACATGGAGCCTCCCGGTTCGGTTGGTCTTTGCTGACGTCCAGTAGAGCGCGTCCCGCGGCCGCGGTCCATCACGATGCGGCGGGCGCGGTGCGGGACACGGCTTCCCTTACGCTTGCAATCATGGGCCGCCAACCCCAATGCTTAGAGCCATGGTAGAGGCCCGCTACGACCCGTCGGGGGTGGGGGGCCGGGTGGTCGCCGTCCTCGGACCGACCAACACCGGCAAGACCCACCTCGCGATCGAGCGCATGCTCGGTCACCGCACGGGAATGATCGGTTTCCCGCTGCGGCTGCTGGCGCGCGAGAACTACGAGCGCATCGTCGGCATCAAGGGCAAGGCCAAGGTCGCGCTCGTCACCGGCGAGGAGAAGATCCTCCCTCCGCACCCGGACTACTGGGTCTGCACCGTCGAATCGATGCCGCTCGACCGCGCCGTGGATTTCCTGGCGGTGGACGAGATCCAGCTGTGCGCCGACCCGGAGCGCGGGCACATCTTTACCGACCGGCTGCTGAACGCGCGCGGGCTGGTGGAGACGATGTTCCTCGGCTCCGACACCATCCAGCCGCTGATCCGCAAGCTGGTGCCGCGCGTCGAGTTCATCACCCGCCCGCGCTTCTCGCAGCTGACCTACTCCGGCTACAAGAAGCTGACGCGCCTGCCGCCGCGGTCGGCCGTGGTGGCGTTCTCGGCCACCGACGTCTACGCCATGGCCGAGCTGATCCGCCGCCAGCGCGGCGGCACCGCGGTGGTGCTGGGCGCGCTGTCGCCCCGCACCCGCAACGCCCAGGTCGGTCTCTACCAGGCCGGCGAGGTGGATTATCTGGTGGCGACCGACGCCATCGGCATGGGCCTCAACATGGACGTCGATCACGTCGCCTTCGCGCGCATCGTGAAGTTCGACGGCTTCGCACCGCGCCGCCTGCGCGCGCCCGAGGTCGGGCAGATCGCCGGCCGCGCCGGCCGCCACATGCGCGACGGCACCTTCGGCACCACCGACGAGGTCGGCGAACTGGAACCCGAGCTGGTCGACCGCGTCGAGAACCACGAGTTCGACACCTTGAAGGCGCTGAGCTGGCGCAACTCGGCGCTGCGCTTCGAGACGCCGGGCTTCCTGCTGCAGTCGCTGGAGGCGCGCCCGCCGATCCCCGAGCTGATCCGCACCCGCGACGCCGACGACCACCTCGCGCTGCAGGCGCTGGCGCGCGATCCGGAGGTGATGGCGCTGGCCAAGGGGAAACCGGCGGTGCAGCTGCTGTGGGAGGTCTGCCAGGTTCCCGACTTCCGCAAGGTGCTGTCGGACGCGCACACGCGGCTGCTCGGGCAGATCTTCCGCTACCTGCGGGCGCCGGCCGGGCGGCTGGACGAGGACTGGGTGGCCAAGCAGGTGGCGCGGCTGGACCGCACCGAGGGGGATATCGACGCGCTGGTGGCGCGCATCGCGCACATCCGCACCTGGACCTACATCTCCAACCGGCCGGCGTGGCTGAAGGACCCGGTGCACTGGCAGGAGCGCACCCGCGTCATCGAGGACAAGCTGTCCGACGCCCTGCACGAACGCCTGACCCAGCGCTTCATCGACCGCCGCTCGGCGACGCTGGTACGCACGCTGGCGGACGGGCGGGCGTTGATGGGCGGCGTGCGCGCCGACGGCGAGGTGGTGGTGGAGGGGCACGCGGTCGGCCAGCTGGAGGGCTTCCGCTTCATCCCCGACGCGCCGGACCGCTCGGACGAGGCGCGAGCGCTGCTGACCGCCGCCCGGCGGGCTTTGCGCGACGAGATCGCCAACCGGGTGCGCACGCTGGAGAACGAGCCGGACGATGCGTTCGCGCTGGGCGAGGATGGCGTCCTCTCCTGGTCTGGAAGTTTTGGGCGCGGCATCGCCGTGGCGCGGCTGGGTGCCGGGCCGTCGGTGCTGGCCCCGGCGGTGGTGCCGAACGCCGAGGCGCTGCTCGATCAGGCGCAGAGCGACCGCGTGCGCGCCCGGTTGGAGGTCTGGATGCGCAGCCACGTCGCCGCGA
Organism: Azospirillum sp.; assembly: GCF_050789165.1. Lineage (NCBI taxonomy): Bacteria > Pseudomonadati > Pseudomonadota > Alphaproteobacteria > Rhodospirillales > Azospirillaceae > Azospirillum > Azospirillum sp. The sequence goes on along the minus strand of NZ_JBOZRT010000155.1, from coordinate 142,663 downwards.
CGCTCAAGCCGCTGTTGCGGCTGCACGAGGCCGAGGGGCTGTCGGGACCGGCGCGCGGTCTGGCGTTTCAGCTGGTGGAAGGGCTGGGCGTGCTGGCGCGCAAGCCGGTGGCGGCGATGGTCGAGGGGCTGTCGCGCGAGGACCGCAAGGCGTTCCATGCGCTGGGCGTGCGCCTGGGCGTCACCCACCTGTACCTGCCGGCGCTGGCCAAGCCCGCCGCGGTGGGGCTGCGCGCGCTGCTGTGGACCGTGCACCAGGGCCGCGCGTTGCCCGCACCGACGCCGCCGCCCGGCCGCGTCTCGGTGGCCGGCGAAGGCGCGCCGCCGGCCTTCTGGGAGGCCATCGGCTACCCCACCGCCGGGCCGCGGGCGGTGCGTGTGGACATGCTCGATCGTCTTGAAGTCGAAATGATGAAGCAGAGCAAGGGTGAGGCGCCGCCGGTGGCGGAGCCGGCGCTGGCGCAGATCATCGGCGTCGGCGCCGAGGATCTGCTGGCGGTCCTCGCCGGCCTGGGCTACACGCGGTCCGTGGCGGAGGACGGTGCGGTGACGTGGCGCCGCCGCCGTTCCAAGCGTCCCGATACGCCGCGCCGCCCGAAGAAGGCCCCCTCGCACAACGCCGACCACCCCTTCGCCAAGCTCCGCCAACTGCACGGTGCCGGATGACCACAGAGCGCGATGACCACGACGACTTCGACGATGGGCAACCCGAGGCCGGCGCCGGCCGGCTCCGCATCGACAAGTGGCTGTGGTTCGGGCGCTTCTTCAAGACGCGCAGCCTCGCCGCCAAGGTCTGCAACGGCGGTGTGGTGCGGTGTTCGGGTTCGCTGGTGACCAAGGCGCACCACGCGGTGAAACCCGGTGACGTGTTGACCTTCCCGCAAGGGCGGCACATCCGCGTCGTCAAGGTGCTGGCGCTGGGCAGCCGCCGCGGCCCGGCGGAGGAGGCGCGCGCCCTCTACGAGGACCTGTCGCCGCCCGCTGCGGAAACCGCCATGGACGTGCCAAGCCGGCCGCAGAGCGCCGGCCGGCCGAGCAAGCGCGACCGCCGCGCGCTGGAGCGGCTGAAGGCCGAGGAGTGAATACGGCGCAGGTCAGGCTATTGCATGGGATGGGCGGCGACCACATCTAGGCCGGCATCGCCGCCCTCTGCGGACGCACAGCGAAACGAACCGCCACCATGCTCGACCTGCTTTCCGATCCCGACGTCTGGGCCAGCCTGCTGACCCTGACGGCGCTGGAGATCGTCCTCGGCATCGACAACATCATCTTCATCTCGATCATGGCGGCCAAGCTGCCGGCGCACCAGCAGGAGAAGGCGCGCAAGGTCGGCCTGGCGCTGGCGCTGATCACCCGGCTGCTGCTGCTGGCGTCCATCGCCTGGGTGGCGACGCTGACGCAGCCGCTGTTCTCCGTCGGCTCCTTCGCGGTGTCGGGGCGTGACCTGATCCTGATCGGCGGCGGCCTGTTCCTGCTCGCCAAGGGCACCCTGGAGATCCACCACACCGTCGAGGGGCACGAGGAAGAAGGAGTGGCCAAGGCGGTCGCCACCTTCACCGGCGTGGTGATCCAGATCATGCTCCTGGACATCGTGTTCTCGCTGGACAGCGTCATCACCGCGGTCGGCATGTCCGATCACCTGCCGGTGATGGTGGCGGCCGTGGTCATCGCCATGGCGGTGATGCTGTTCGCCTCCGGCCCGGTCGGCGACTTCGTCAACCGGCACACCACGGTGAAGATGCTGGCGCTCTCGTTCCTGCTGCTGGTCGGCGTAGCGCTGGTGGCGGACGGCCTGGGCTTCCACATCCCCAAGGGCTACCTGTACTTCGCCATCGCCTTCTCGGCCCTGGTCGAGGCACTGAACCTCATGGCCTCCGGGCGCCGCAAGAAGCGGCGCGAGGCGGCGGGAGGATAAAGGGGAAGGGCGCCGCTGTCGGATCGAACGTTCCGGAATGGATCGAACCCTTGCGCGACAAGGCTTGCGCAACGCACATGGCCGCCTTGCGTATGACCGCGGCCCAACCCCGGGCTTCGATGGCGCAAGGCCAAGCCCCAGGCCGTTCGTAGGCTGTGACAAGGCCCCGAATCCGTGGTTTTCCCTCGCTGCGCTGCGGAATCAACCATTGACTCGGGACCTTCTTGAGGCCACTTGTGTTCCATGCTCAAAACACATCGACCGGGGCGTGCTCGCCCCTGCGCCGGCTTTCCCCAATAGACGGCCGCGGGTCCCTTCGCCACACCCCGCCGACCGGCGCGGTGGGCGGATGCATTCCCATAGGCGTCCCGAGGATCAAGGACACGCGCGGCGGCTTCGGTCGACCGGGAGCGCGGCCCCACAGCCCGTCTCCCGTCCAGGATGAACAGTGAAAGGACGAATATGAGTATGGATCAGCCGCTCGCGGGTAAGAGAATTGCCATCCTCGTCGCCAACGGCTTCGAGGAGGTCGAGATGACCGAGGCACAGCGGGCCCTCCTCAAGACCGGTGCGACCCTGCACACGATCTCCACCGAAACCGGCCTGGTGAACGGCTGGCATGGCCGCGCCTGGGGCCACTACTTCCCGGTCGACAAGCAGCTGGGCGACGTGCTGGGCTCCGACTACGACATGCTGGTGCTGCCGGGCGGCGAGCGCAGCGTCGCCAAGCTGCAGCAGTCGGCGCACACCCGCCGCATCGTCGGCCACTTCCTCGACGCCGGCAAGCCGATCGCCGCCATCGACCAGGGCATCCAGCTGCTCGCCATCCCGGGCAAGCTGCGCAGCCGCACGCTGGTCGCCATCGAGGGCCAGGCCGAGACGCTGACCGCCGCTGGCGCCAAGCTGAGCGACGAGAACCTCGTGGTGGACGGCCTGACGGTGACTGCCCGCGGTGCGGACGACGTGCCGGCGTTCGTCGAGACGCTGCTGAAGGTCTTCTTCGAGGCCGCCCAGGTGAAGAAGGCCGCCTAACGCGGCCTTTCCTTTCGACGCTGCCGCAGGGCGGCGGGTGCCGGTGAGGCGCCCGGCCGCCCTTTTGGTTTTTCGGGCTCTCTACCGCACCACCATGGCCGTCAGATCCTTGCGGATGCCGGCGTCGAGGCGGGCGTTGATCTCCTCGGCGAGGCGGCGGGACACCTCGCTGATGGTGGCGTCGCGGTCGTGCAGCGTGGCGTTCTCCGCCACGGTGGCGGAGTAGGTGGCCGCCGCCTTGGTGGTGCCGCGGAAGCTGCCGCCGCCGGACACCGGCGCCTCGCCGATGATCTCGACCTCCATGCGGCCGTCGTAGCGGTGCGACTGCTCGTTGGTGAAGTAACCGGTCACGCCGCTCTTGGTCTTCGCCAGCGGCACCTCGACGATGCTGGCGTCGCGCACGGTGACGCGCACCGAACCGGCACGGCCGGCCGGCTGCAGGCGCTGGGCGGTCCACTGGCGCAGCGCCTCCAGGGGCGGGGTGACGGCGCGCGGCTCGACATGCACGCCGGCAGCCGGGCGGGTGGCGTCGACGAAGTCGATGGTCGCGGCGTTCAGCACGATCGGACCGAACGCCGAGAAGTCGACGGGACGCGGGGCGGGACGCACCGGCGCCGCGCTCTGGCAGGCGGCGAGGGTCACGGACGCCACGGCGGCGAGAAGGAGGAAACGGCGGGACGACATGCTCTCTCCGGTCGGGGAGGGGAAAGGATGGCCGCCCCTATATACCCCCGGCGCCGCGCCGCACCAAGCCGGCGCGGCGCCGGGATTGCGCCGTCACTGCTTCATGTGGCGCGAGCGGTTCAGCGACACCATGCTGCCGTCGTAACGGTACTCGGGCAGGTTGGCGATCTGGTCGCGGGTCATGTTCATGGCGACCAGCGCGTTGCGGTCGCCCGACCAGCGCAGCTTGTCGACGTCGAGCGCCACGTTGCGCTCGCCGATGCCGAGGAAGCCGCCGGCGCCGACCACCACGTGCGAGGCGCGGTTGGAGCGGTTGCGCAGCAGCACGTCCTCGACCTCGCCGATCTTCTGGCCGCTTTCGGTGACGACGTTCTTGCCCATCATCTCCTGCGGCGTCAGCGACGCGACGCTCATGGTGTTGCGCTGGGTGAGCGGCTGCTGGGCCTGCGTGGACGACGACCCGCCGAACATGTCCTCCATCTGCGCGCAGCCGGCGGTGGACAGCAGCGTGAAGGCCGACAGGAACACAAAGGCTGACGTGCGCATGACGCACCTCCCCTAACAGTTGTCGATAGGGGAAGAACAGCCAAGACGGCGTTACCTCACGCGGAGGGGTCGTCTTTCCCTTCGTACACCTTGTCCAGCGCGGCTTCGTCGAAGCGGTAGGCGGTGGAGCAGAACTGGCAGACCACCTCCACCTCGTCCGTGCCCTCGACCTTCATGGTCTCGACTTCCGCGCGGGGCAGGTTGGAGAGCATGGTCACCACCCGCTCGCGCGAGCAGCGGCAGCCGAAGCGCAGGTGCGACGGCGGCCACACCCGCACGCCGTCCTCGTGGAACAGGCGGAACAGCAGGTCGTTGGCGCGCAGGTCCGGGTCCAGCAGCTCGTCCGACGTGGTGCTCGCCATCAGCACCATGGCGCGGCGCCAGCCGTCCTCGGAGTCGCTGGAGAGCTGGGCTCCACCAGCGCCCGGCTGCTGCTCGGGCAGGCGCTGCAGCATGATGCCGCCGGCGCGCCAGTGGCCCTGGTCGCTCCTGCCGACGCTCACCGTCACGCCGGTGTCGATCTGCTCCGACTGGCGGAAGTAGTGTTGGACGCAGTCGGCCAGCGTCTTGCCGTACAGCTCGACGATGCCCTGGTAGCGGTCGGTGTTCTGGCCCTGGTCCACCGTGAAGGCGATGTGGCCCTTGCCGAGCAGAGCCGGGGCCGGGGCGATGTCCACGTCGTCGCCGGCCTTGCGCAGTTCCTCCTCGTCGAACTGGGCGTAGGCGCGCACGTCGCCCACCGAGGTGACGTCGGCCACCATCAGCTTGATGGGGCCGTCGCCCTTGGTCTGCAGCGTGAAGATGCCTTCGTACTTCAGCATGCTGGACAGCAGCACGGCGAGCGTCATCGTCTCGCCGAGGAACTTCGCCACCGCGTCGGGGTAGGCGTGCCGGGCGAGGATCTCGTCCAGCGTGGGGCCGAGCCGCACCATGCGCCCGCGCAGGTGCGACGCCTCGATCTGGAACGGCTGGACGAGATCGTCCACCGCCGGATTCTGAGGGGCCGGATTGGTCACCGCCGCGTCCGTCATGCGCCCATGCACCAGGCCAGGACCGCCTTCTGGGCGTGCAGGCGGTTCTCCGCCTCATCCCAGACGGCCGACCGCGGACCGTCGATGACGGCGTCGGTCACCTCCTCGTTGCGGTGCGCCGGCAGGCAGTGCAGGAAGATCGCGTCCGGCTTGGCCAGACCCATCAGGCGCTCGTTCACCTGATAGGGGCCGAGCGCGTCGTAGCGCTCCTGCTTCTCCTCCATGGAGTGGTTCATCGACACCCAGGCGTCGGTGACCACGCAGTCGGCGCCGCGCACCGCCTCCTCCGGGGTGTCCACGTTGACGACCGAACCAACGCCCTCCGCCTTCGCCCAGTCCATGAGGGCCGGCGGCAGGCGAAGATTCTTCGGGCAGGCGAGGCGCAGCGTGAAGCCGAAGCGCACGGCGGCGTGCACCCAGCTGGCGGCGACGTTGTTGGCGTCCCCGGTCCAGGCGACGGTGCGGCCGGCGATGGGGCCGCAACGCTCCTCGAAGGTCTGTATGTCGGCCATGATCTGGCAGGGGTGCGATTCGTTGGTGAGACCGTTGATCACCGGAACAGCCGCGTGCGCGGCGAGTTCCTGAAGGCGGGTCTCCGGCCCGGTGCGCACCATGATGGCGTCAACGTAACGCGACAGCACGCGCGCGGTGTCGGCGATGGTCTCGCCGCGGCCGAGCTGCATGTCGTCGTGCTTCAGCACCACGACGTTGCCGCCGAGTTGCATCATGCCAACCTCGAACGACACGCGGGTGCGGGTCGACGGCTTCTCGAAGATCATCGCCAGCGTGCGGCCGCGCAGCCGGTCGGCGTAGGCGGCGCGGTTGCGCTTCATCGTCGCGGCGTCGTCGAGGATGGCGCGCAGCGTCGCGGTGTCGAAGTGGTGCAGGTCGAGGAAATGCTTAGGGGCGTTCATGACGCCAGCTCCCGTGCGGTACGGTCGAGAATGCCGATCGCTTCGTCGACCTCGGCCTCGCCGATGACGAGCGGCGGCAGCAGCCGGACCACGTTGTCGCCCGCGGCGACGCTCAGCAGGCCGTTGGCGCGCAGGCGTTCGATGACGGTTGTGTTGGTCGGCACGGACTTCAGGCCCAGAAGAAGGCCCTTGCCCCGCACCTCGGTGAAGACGGAACCGTGCGTGCGCACCAGATCCTCCATGCGGTGCTGGAGCACGCCGGCGATGCGCTCCACGCCGTCCAGGAAGCCCGGCGCCAGCACGACGTCGAGCACGGCGTTGCCCACCGCCATGGCCAGCGGGTTGCCGCCGTAGGTCGAGCCGTGCGTGCCGGCGGTCATGCCGACCGCGGCCTTCTCGCTGGCGAGGCAGGCGCCCAGCGGGAATCCGCCGCCGATGCCCTTGGCCACGGCCATGACGTCGGGGGCGACGCCCGCCCACTCGTGCGCGAACAGCTTGCCGGTGCGGCCCATGCCGGTCTGGATCTCGTCCAGCATCAGCAGCAGGCCGTACTCGTCGCACACCGCGCGCAGGCCGCGCAGGAAGTCCTCTGACCCGACGCGGATGCCGCCCTCGCCCTGCACCGGTTCGACGCAGATGGCGGCGGTCTCCGGCGTGATGGCGGCGCGCACCTCGTTCAGGTTGCCGAAAGCGACCAGATCGTAGCCCGGCACCAGCGGCCCGAAGCCCTTGACCAGCTTCTCCTGCTGTGCGGCGGAGATGGCCGAGGTGCTGCGGCCGTGGAAGGCCTGCTCGAAGGTGATGACGCGCCAGCGCTCGGGATGGCCGGTCTCGTACTGGTACTTGCGGCAGACCTTGACCGCGCACTCCCACGCCTCGACGCCGGAGTTCGTGAAGAACACCGTGTCGGCGAAGGTGGCGTCCACCAGCCGCTGCGCCAGCCCGTACTGGCCCGCGGTGCCCGCGGCCTTGAACAGGTTGGAGATGTGCCAGACCTTCTGCGCCTGCTCGGTCAGCGCCTTGACCAGATGCGGGTGCGCGTGGCCGAGCGCGTTGACGGCGACGCCCGACGCGAAATCCAGGAATCGTCGCCCGGCGGTATCGTAGAGATACGCGCCTTCGCCCCGCTCGAACTCGATGTCGGGCCGGGAGTACGTGGGCATGACGACCGGAATCACGGGCATTCCCCCAATAAAAAAGGGTCCGGCGGGCACCCTGCCCGACGGAAAGCGGCCACTATCCTGGGATCACTCCGCTCTGTCAACGGATGGGCTACGCCGTCAGGGCATGGCGGGCCTTCGATTTTCAGGCCTTCAGCTTGTACCCGGTGCTGAGCATCCGCCACGCCAGCCACCACAGCCCGGCGTTGATCGCCGCCATCACCACGATCCCCAGCCCCAGCGTGCCGTCCGAGCGGCCGATGAATCCGTAGCGGAAGCCGTCGATCATGTAGAAGAACGGATCGAAATGGGCCAGCCACCAGAACGCCGGCGGCAGGGTCTCCACCGAATAGAAGGTGCCCGACAGGAAGGCCAGCGGCGTCACCACGAAGTTGGTCACCGCGGCGATGTGGTCGAACTTCTCCGACCAGATGCCGCCGACGAGGCCCAGCAGCGACAGCAGCATCGACGCCATGATCGCGTGGTAGACGACGAAGCCCCAGTGCGCCACGTGGTACGGCACGAACAGCCGGATCGCCACCGCGGTCACCAGGCCGACCAGCACGCCGCGGGTGACGCCGCCGCCGACGAAGCCCAGCACCAGTTCCAGCGGCGCCATCGGCGGCATCAGGATGTCGACAATGTTGCCCTGCACCTTGGAGATGACGATGGAGGACGAGGTGTTGGCGAAGGCGTTCTGCGTCATCGCCATCATGATCAGGCCGGGCGCCAGGAACTCCATGTAGGGCACGCCGCCCACCGTCCGCACGGCGCCACCCAGCGCCAGCGCGAACACCGCGTAGAACAGCAGCGTGGTGACCACCGGCGCCCACACGGTCTGCTGGTGCACCTTGATGAAGCGCCGCACCTCGCGGGCGTAGAGCGTCCACAGGCCGACCCAGTTGACGGAGCCGACCGTGCGCGGCATGGGAGGAAGCGGATGAGTCATCGTTTCACGTTGTACGCTGGGGCGTTGGAGATTAGGGCGCCGGCCCTGCCGCCGCAACCCGCCGCGAGGCCCAGGGGGAGGGAAGCTGATATGACCGCCGACCAGAAAGGCCCCAGGGAGCGGCGCCCGCCGAAGCGGGTGACGCCGCAGTACCTGGAGAACGCGGCACTGCACTACCTGGAGCGATTCGCCAGCTCGGCCGCCAACCTGCGGCGCGTGCTCATGCGCAAGGTCGAGCGCTCGGCCCAGGCGCACGGTACCGACCGCGAGGAGGGCGCCGGCTGGGTGGACGCGCTGCTCGAGCGCTACCGGCGCAGCGGCCTGCTCGACGACGCCGGCTACGCCCGCATGAAGGCGGAAAGCCTGCACCGCCGCGGCGCCTCGACCCGCGCCATCCGCGAGAAGCTGGCCGCCAAGGGGGTGGGCCGCGACCACGTCGACCAGGCACTCGACCGGGTGGAGGAGGACGTCGAGGGCGACCTTGACCTTACGGCCGCCCTGGCGCTGGCGCGGCGGCGGCGACTCGGGCCGTACCGTTTGCCGGAGGCACGCGCCGCGCACCGGGAAAAGGATCTGGCCGCGCTGGGGCGGGCGGGATTCGCCTACGACATCGCGCGGCGAGTCGTGGACGCGGCGGATCCGGACAGCGTGGAGTGAGTTTCGAGCTGGGCCCTAACGAGAAAAGCCCGCCACGGTGATCCGCGGCAGGCTTGCGGCCGGGGAGCTCGCGTCTCCCCGGCGATCCCGGTGCCGGATTAGGCGGCGGCCTTTTCCAGAGCCTTGGCGATGCGGCGCTTCAGGCGGCGCGCGTCGAGGCTCAGGACCGCGTCCTTGGCGTCGAGCAGGAAGGCGTCGAGGCCGCCCTTGTGCTCGATCGTGCGGATCGCGTTGGTGGACAGGCGCAGGCGGACCGACGTGCCGAGCGCGTCGCTCAGCACCGAGGTCTCCTGGAGGTTCGGCTGGAAGCGGCGGCGGGACTTGTTGTTGGCGTGCGAGACGTTGTTGCCAAACTGCGTGCCCTTGCCGGTCACGGAGCACCGACGAGCCATCGGACGGTTCCTTCGTTTTAACAATGTAAATCCGGTCTCGGGCGGCGCTCCGCCCAGAGAAGGCCGGCGTTATAGTCGAACAAGCGCGCGCCCGTCAAGGCAGGATGACTCGGGCGCGCGCCCGATCGGGACTCCTGGGCCGAAACCCCCGGCCGGCGGGGGGCGGCAATGCCGGAGTTACTCGGCGGCGACGGCCGGCTTGGTCTCGGCCTTCGGGGCCTCGGCCTTCACCTCGGTCTTGATCTCGGCCTTCGGGGCCGGGGCGGGCGCGGCGACGGGCTTCGCTTCGACCTTCGGGGCTTCGGCCTTCGGCGCCTCGACCTTCGCCGGGGCCGGGGCGGCCTTCACCGGCTCGGTCTTCGGGGCCGGAGCGGCGGCCTTCGGAGCCTCGGCCTTCGGGGCGGGCTTCACCTCGGCCTTCGGGGCCGGAGCTGCCTTCGGAGCCGCCTTCACGGCCGGCTTCTTCTCTTCGGCCTTCGGCGCCGGGGCGGCGATGGCCTTCGGGGCCTCGACCTTGGCGGCGGGCTTCGGCTCGGCGGCCTTCACCTCGGCCTTGGCCACGGGGGCCTTCGGAGCCGGGGCCGGAGCGGCGGCCTTCGGGGCCTCGGCCTTGGCCGGGGCGGCCTTGGCGGCGGCCACCGGAGTGGCGACCTCGGCGGCGATCTTCTGCGACAGCTCGACGAACGCCTTCACGTTCTCGGCGGCGCGGGTCGAGGCGCTCACCAGCAGGGTGCGCTGCAGCTCGGCGATGTCGGCCGGGCCGCGCACCTTGCCGAGGTCCTGGACGAGCTTGGCGGTCTCGCCGAGCTGGGCGGTGACGCCCTCGGCCCAGCGGCGCGCGCCGTCCTGGATCAGGCCGGCGATGCGGGCCGAACGGGCGGCGGCGGTCTCGGCGTTGGTCTTGGCCAGCGCGCCGGCCTGGGCGTAGATGTCCAGAAGGTTCGTGCTCATGGATTGAAGTCCCCCGAATGCTGAGTTAAAGGCGATCCCGGCCGGCCGCCCCGGATAACTCACGGACAAGACCCTGCCTCGGTGCCGTGCAAAACGGCACCCGCACTTCGCCGAGCGTCAGGGTAGGCATCCCGATACCGCAGCGCAACAGAAATATTGCACTGCGGTATAATCCGTCAGTCGGCCCTATCAGCCGGAGTTGGTCACCGGCCGCCCCAGGAAGCGCTGCAGCAGCGTTCGCGCGGCGGCGGTGGGGATGTGGGTGCCGGCGGTGACGGAGGATTCCAGCGCCGGCAGGGCGGCCTGAACTTCCGGGTGGCGGCGGAAGGCGTCGAGCAGCGTCTCGCGGATCTCGCTCCACAGCCAGGCGCGGGCCTGCTCGGCGCGGCGCTGGTTGCGCAGGCCGGCCTGCTCCATGGCGGCGCGGTGCTCGCCGATGGTGGTCCACACCGCGTCGATGCCGGCCTTGTGGAAGGCCGAGCAGCTCAGCACCGGCACCCGCCACGCCCCGCCGTGGCGCAGCAGCGCCAGCGCGTGGCGGTAGTCGGCCACCGTGTGCCGGGCGGTGGCGGCCAGGTCGCCGTCGGCCTTGTTGACCACCACCACGTCGGCCAGCTCCATGATGCCCTTCTTGATGCCCTGCAGCTCGTCGCCGCCGGCCGGGAGAAGGAGCAGCAGGAACAGGTCCACCATGTCGGCGACCGCGGTTTCCGACTGGCCGACGCCGACCGTCTCGACGACGATGACGTCGAAGCCGGCGGCCTCGCACACCAGCATCGCCTCGCGGGTGCGGCGGGCGACGCCGCCCAGCGTCGACCCGGCCGGCGAGGGGCGGATGAAGGCGCTCGGGTCGCGCGACAGGTCCACCATGCGCGTCTTGTCGCCGAGGATCGAGCCGCCGGTGCGCTGCGACGACGGGTCGATGGCGAGCACCGCCACCTTGTGCCCCTGGCCGATAACGTGCAGCCCGAACGCCTCGATGAAGGTCGACTTGCCCACCCCCGGAACGCCCGAGATGCCGACCCGCACCGAGTTGCCGGTGTGCGGCAGCAGCGCCTCCAGCAGGGACTCGGCGCCGGCGCGGTGCGCCGGGTTGGTCGATTCGATCAGCGTGATGGCGCGGGCCAGCGCGCGGCGCTCGCCGCGGCGGACGGCGTCGGCGAGCGCTTGGGGGGAGGTGGGCGTCGTCATGGCCGCCAAACTAGCGGCGTCAGCCCGGCGAAGAAAGGGGGCAGCGCTCCAGCCAGCGCTCCAGCGACTCGAACAGCGCGACCGCCGCGGCGCAGGCGAGGGCGCGGGTTTCGGGGGTGGCGATCTCCGACTCCAGGCGGGCGAGCAGGATAGACCATTCCGACTTCGTATCGATGCCAGTGGAGGCAAGGAATCGTGCGCCGTGGCTGGCGTCGAGGCCGAGGGTGCGCGCAACGTTGGGCAGCATGGCGCGCCCGCCGTGCGCCGAGCCGTCCAGCACGTAGCGCGCGGCGAGGCGAGCGGGGGAGGCGGACAGGTCGGGGAGGTCGCCCATCACCGGGAGGCGCGCCGCGTCGACGCCGAGGGTGGCGAGGTCGGCGCGCAGCAGGGGCAACCGGCCGCCTTCGCCGATGCGGGCTTCGACGGGGGCATGGAAGCCGTGCAGTGCGATGAGCGCGGCGCGGTACTGGTCCACGGTGAGCGTGGGGGAGGTGAGAGGGTGCAGGACGGGCGCGCGGTCCAGGCGGTCGTGGACGGCCTGGATGGCGTCGCGCAGCGCTCGGCGGGTGGGGCCCATGGGCATTTCCGGCTTCTGAACTCTATTGATCGTCATCCCCGCGAAGGCGGGGATCCATACGTTCCACAGCCGCACCCTTTGCGAATTATGGATCCCCGCCTTCGCGGGGATGACGAAGAAAGGGGTGCGGAGGTTACGTCGGCGCCAGAACGCTCGGCACCGGCTCCGGCCCTTGGCTGGAGTCCTGCTGGCGCGCCCACAGTGCGGCGTAGGCGCCCCCCAGGGCCAGCAGGTCGGCGTGGCGGCCGCGCTCGATGATGCGGCCCTGCTCCAGCACGATGATCTCGTCGGCGTCCACCACGGTGGACAGCCGGTGCGCGATCACCAGCGTGGTGCGGCCGCGGCTGACCTCGCGCAGGTTGGCCTGGATCTCGCGCTCGGTGTGGGTGTCCAGCGCGCTGGTCGCCTCGTCGAACATCAGGATCGCGGGGTTCTTCAGGATGGTGCGGGCGATGGCGACGCGTTGCTTCTCGCCGCCGGAGAGTTTCAGGCCGCGCTCGCCCACCGTGGTCTGGTAGCCGTCGGGCAACGCCATCACGAAATCATGGATGTGCGCCAGCCGCGCCGCCTCCTCGACCTCGGACGGCGAGGCGGAGGTGCGGCCGTAGGCGATGTTGTAGAAGATGGTGTCGTTGAACAGCACGGTGTCCTGCGGGACGATGCCGATGCTCGCCCGCAGGCTGGTCTGCGTCACGTCGCGGATGTCCTGACGGTCGATCAGGATGCGCCCGGCCGAGGTGTCGTAGAAGCGGAACAGCAGCCGGCTGATGGTCGATTTTCCGGCGCCCGACGGGCCGACGATGGCCACCGTCCGGCCCGCCGGCACGGTGAAGCCAACCCCCTTGAGGATCGGGCGGCGTGGGTCGTAGCCGAAGGAGACGTCCTCGAACACGATCTCGCCGCCGGTCACCACCAGCGGCTTGGCGTCCGGCGAATCGGCGATCTCGCGCTCGACCGACAGCAGCTTGAACATCTGCTCCATGTCGGCCAGCGCCTGCTTCATCTCGCGGTAGACGAAGCCGAAGAAGTTGAGCGGCTGGTAGAGCTGCAGCAGGTAGGTGTTCACCAGCACGAAGTCGCCGATGGTCATGCTGCCGCGCACGATGCCGCGCGCCGCCATGGCCATCACAACGGTCAGGCCGACGGCGATGATCGCCGCTTGGCCGACGTTCAGCATGGACAGCGTGCGCTGGCTCTTCACCGCCGCCGCCTCGTAGCCGCTCAGTGCCTGGTCGTAGCGGCGCGCCTCGTGCTCCTCGTTGCCGAAGTACTTGACCGTCTCGTAGTTGAGCAGGCTGTCGATCGCCTTGGTGTTGGCGCGGCGGTCCTCCTCGTTCATCTGGCGGCGGAACTTGGTGCGCCACTCCGACACGGTGAAGGTGTAGCCGATGTAGGCGGCCACCGTGACGAAGGTCGCCAGCGCGAACCAGCCGTCGAACATCTTCCACAGGATGACGGTGACCAGCCCGATCTCCACCAGCGTCGGCGCGATGGAGAACAGCGAGAAGCGCAGCAGCGTCTCGATGGCCGAGGTGCCGCGCTCCAGCGAGCGGGACAGGCCGCCGGTCTGCCGTTCCAGGTGGAAGCGCAGGCTGAGCGCGTGCAGGTGCCGGAAGACGCTGAGCGCCACCCGGCGGATGGTGCGCTGCCCGACCTTGGAGAAGATGGCGTCGCGCAGTTCCCCGAAAGCCAGTGACAGGACGCGCGCAGCGCCATAGGCGAGGATCAGCCCGACCGGCACCGCCACCACCGCGCGTTCCGGCGTCGCCGTCAGCGCGTCGATGGCGTGCTTGAAGTAGATGGGGATGACGACGGTCGCCGCCTTCGAGGCGATCAGGAACAGGAAGGCGACGACGACGCGCGCCCGCATCTCCACGGAATCGCGCGGCCACAGGTAGGGCAGCAGCATGCGCAGGGCGCCGCCCTCGCCGGGGCCGGGCATCGTGGGCGATTCGGGGGCGGGAGCGAGCATGGGCGGCGGCCGGATGTGACGGGGGAGAGGGGAGACGCGGTATGCTCCCGCTAACCTAGGCGCGCCGGGCGGTTTCGCAAAGGCACCGGTCGTGCGTTAACTCATGCGTTAACGGTTCGGTTGCCATGTCCGTGCTTCCCTCGGGACCTGTCTTAGCCCCGCCGGAGCCGCCGCCATGACCCGTTTCGCCGTTCTCACCCTTGCCCTGACGCTCCTTGCCGGCTGCGGCGTGGTGAGCGGGGCAGCCAGCGTCGTCGGCACAGCGGTGAGCGTCACCACCTCGGCGGTCGGAACGGCGGTGGACGTGGTGACTGCGCCCGTCCGATAGGGTGACAGGTGTCTCCATCTTGTCCCAGTCGTTCGTATAGGGTTCAGTAACCCATATGGGATATGTTACCCCACCGCCGATGGGGCTTTGCGGGTTCCGCCCGCTGCGGCCGCGCTTTCGCTGTTGGGAAGATCGATCATGCAACAAGCCAGCTTTGCCGGCCGCTTCAAGGTAGCGACGCGGATTTCCGGCGGATTCCTCTCCGTCCTGGTGCTTCTGGTGCTGCTCGCCGTGATCGGCGTTCAGGCCATGGGCACGGTGGAGCGGCAGTTCGGCGGCTACACGGCCATCGCCGACGGCACGCTCCAGGTCTCGGAGATCGCCGGCACCGTGGCCGACATGCGCCGCAACGCGCTGGCCTTCTCCAACACCGGCGACGATGCCGCGCAGAAGCGCGTGCTGGAGCTGCAGGACAGCCTGAAGACCAGCCTCGCCGCCGCCGTCGCGCAGGCCACCGACCCGGCGCGGCGCGCCAACCTTGAGCGGATGAGCCGCATCCTCGACACCTATTCCCAGCAGTTCGCCAAGCTGGTGCAGACCCGCGACAAGCGCGACGACCAGATGTACCGGGTGCTGACCCCGGTGGGCGAGGCCGCGCGCAAGGGGCTGGCCGACGTCTTCAAGACGTTGAAGGAGCGCAACGAGCACCAGGCCGCGGTGCTGGCCGGCACGGCCGTGGAGGACGTGCTGACCATGCGCCTGTTCGCGGCGCGCTTCCTGATCGACACCGAGATGAAGTGGGTCGAGCAGTTCCGCGCCCGGGCCGCGCAGCTCGTGTCCAACGCCGAGACGCTGCAGGCGCAGCTCCAGGACCCGGCGCTGAAGGCGATGGCCTCCGAGGCGCTCGACGGCGTGCGCAAGTATCTGCCGGCCTTCAACGAGACGGTGGAGGCGGTCAACGAGACCTCCCGTCTGGTCGCCCAGATGGGCCGCGACGTCGCCGAGTTCGCGCAGATCGCCGAGACGACCAAGGCGGCGGCGCTCGAGTCGCTGGGCAAGACCAAGCAGTCGATCGACGCCGGGCTGCAGAACACCGCCACCACCAGCATCGTCGTCGGCATCGCCGCGGTGGCGATCGGCCTGCTGCTGGCGTGGCTGGTGGCGCGCTCCATCGTCCGCCCGGTGCGCGCGATGACCGAAACCATGACCAATCTGGCGCACGGCGACCTGACCGTGACCATCCCGGCCCTGGCCGACAAGGACGAGATCGGCGAGATGGCGCAGGCGGTCCAGGTCTTCAAGGACAACGCCATCGAGAAGAAGCGCATGGACGAGGCCGAGCGCGCCCGCCTGGAGGCCGAGCGTCAGGCCGCCGAGGCGCAGCGCGCGCGCGAGCAGGCCATCGGCCACGAGATCGCCGACCTGATCGACGGCGTCTCCAAGGGCGACCTGTCCAAGCGCATCGACCTGGAGGGCAAGGACGGCTTCTACCGGACCATGTCGGAGGGCATCAACCGCCTGACCGACACCGTCGAGGGCGTCATCGGCGACATCGGCGCCGTGCTGGGCGCCCTGGCGCAGGGCGACCTCAACACCCGGATCGAGAAGGACTACCAGGGCGCCTTCCAGCGCCTGAAGACCGACGTCAACGCCACTTCGACCAAGCTGGGCGAGATCGTCGGGCAGATCACGCTGGCCGCCGACGCCATGGCGGGGGCGGCGTCCGAGGTGTCGATGGGCTCGACCGACCTCGCCGAGCGCACGGAGCAGCAGGCCTCCAACCTGGAGGAGACGGCGGCGTCCATGGAGGAGCTGGGCGCCACCGTCCGCTCCAACGCCGACAACGCCCAGCGCGCCAATCGCATGGCCGAGGATGCCAAGAAGGCGGCGGAGAACGGCGGCAACGTCGCCGGCTCGGCCATCGAGGCGATGCGGCGAATCGAGGACGCCAGCCGCAAGATCACCGACATCATCGGCGTGATCGACGAGATCGCCTTCCAGACCAACCTGCTGGCGCTGAACGCGGCGGTCGAGGCGGCGCGGGCCGGCGACGCCGGCCGCGGCTTCGCCGTGGTGGCGCAGGAGGTGCGGCAGCTCGCCCAGCGCTCCGCCCAGGCGTCCAAGGAGATCAAGGGGCTGATCCTCGCCAGCGACAGTCAGGTGCACGACGGTGTCGATCTGGTGCAGAAGGCCGGCGACGCGCTGCAGGGCATCGTGTCGGGCGTACAGGGGGTGGCGTCGCTGATCGCCGAGATGGCTTCGGCCTCGTCCGAGCAGGCGAGTGCCCTGGACGAGATCAACGCCGCCGTCGCCCAGATGGACGAGATGACTCAGAAGAACGCCGCGCTGGTCGAGGAGACCACCGCCGCCGCCCAGGCGATGGCCGGTCAGGCCGGCGACCTGAAGGCGCTGGTCGGCTTCTTCAAGCTGGACCAGGCGGCCGCCGCCCGCCCGGCGGCGTGGCAGGCCCCGGCGGCCAAGCCGGCGCGTCCGGCCGCGGTGCAGCGGGTGATCAAGCCCACCCGCCCGGCCCAGGCGCCGCGCCCGGCGGCGTCGCCCAAGGTGGCGGCGGGCGGCACGCTGCGCCACGCCGGCGACGCGCCGGACGACGATTGGAAGGAGTTCTGATCCGCAGCCGGTTCGACCGGACGATGAAGGGGACCATTCGGTCCCCTTTTTCGTGCCCGCCCCCTTTGTCGGCTCTGGACCGGCGGGTGGTATCGGGTGTTTTATGGATGGGTCGTCGCAACGCTGTGCCGTATGGGCAGAGGGCGTCATGTCTCGGAAGATCGTTGGGGTTCTGCTGGTCGGCGCCGCGCTGGCGCTGCTGACCGCACCTGCGTCCGCGCACGGAGCGCGCGTGGGGATCGGCGTGGGCATCGGATTCCCGGTGTTCGCCTACCCGCCGCCGGTCTACGTGCCGCCGCCGCGCGTCGTCTACTACCCGCCGCCTCCGGTGGTCTACGCTCCGCCGCCGCCCGCCGCCTACGCGCCAGGCCTGTACGCCGACCCGACCGGCCCGGCGTATGTTGGCCCGAACGGCGCCTACTGCCGCGAGTTCCAGACCTCCGGCGTGATCGACGGCCGGCGGCAGCCGATGCATGGCACGGCCTGTCAGCAGCCGGACGGCTCCTGGCGCGTGGTGCGGTAGCTCAGGCCTCCGACGTCAGCCAGTCGCGGAACGCCGTCATCGCCGGCGTGGGCGGGCGGGACTTCAGGCGCGTCAGCCAATAGCTGCCCATCGACGCGTGGACGTCGAAGGGCTGCGCGATGCCGCCGATGGACAGCAGCCGCGCAAACATAAGCGGCGGAGCGAGGGCGACCCCGGCGCCCTGCTGTGCCGCCTCCATCATCGCCAGCGACGAATCGAAGACGATCCCCCTCACAAGCGGCGCTGGGGCGGCGACGCCCGCCGCCGCGAACCAACTGCTCCATTCGTCCGTGCGGTAGGAGCGCAGCAGGGTTTCCTTCAGCAGGTCCGCCGGCTCCCGCAGGCGTGCCGCGATCTCCGGCAGGCACAGGGCGGACAGCGGCGCCTCGAACAGATGGGCGGCGTCGGTGCCGTGCCACGCGCCGTCGCCGAAGCGGATGGCGTAGTCCAGCCCCTCCGCCGCCATGTCGACGCGGTTGTTGTTGGTGGACAGGCGCACATCGACGAACGGATGCGCCTGCTGGAAGCGCGGCAGGCGCGGCAGCAGCCAGCCGACCGCGAAGGTGCCGACCGCGCCGACCGTCAGGATCTCGCGGACCCGTCCGCCTTCGAACCGTTCCAGCATGTCGGCCATGCGGTCGAAGGAATCGCGCAGCACCGGCAGCAGCGCCTCGCCCTCCGGCGTGATCATCAGGCCGCGGGGCAGGCGCTTGAACAGCGTCACGTTCAGCCGCTGTTCCAGGACCTTGACCTGATGGCTCACCGCCGCCTGGGTGACGCACAGCTCGATCGCGGCGCGGGTGAAGCTGAGGTGCCGGGCCGAGGCCTCGAAGGCGCGCAGCGCGTTGAGCGGGAGGTGCGGCCGGACCATCGAAGCCCAAATCCAATTTATGGCTCGTCCTAGATAACGTGGTTTGTGAGGGGCGTTCAACCTCCGTACGCTCTGGGCGTGTTCGACAATCATGGCGTGCGTACGCCGGAAGGGAGGTGTCGTGACGATGGTTATGACGCGGCGCGGGTTTTCCGCGCTGGTGGGGGTGCTGGCCGCCGGGGGGGCGCTGGCGCGGCCGGGCGTGGTGCTTGCGGGGGCCAAGGCCGATAAGGATTTGGGCAGCGCGCTGGCGGCCCTGGAGAAGCGCATCGACGCGAGGCTCGGCGTCGCCGTGCTGGACACCGCGACCGGGCGCTCCTGGGGGCATCGTACCGACGAGCGCTTCCCGATGTGCAGCACCTTCAAGGCACTGCTCTGCGGCGCGGTGCTGGCGCGGGTGGACGAGGGCAAGGAGCGGCTGGACCGCCGCGTGCGCTACACCGCCGGCGATCTGGTGACCTACTCCCCGACGACCAAGGAGCGCGTCGGCACGGGGATGACGATGGCGGAGATCTGCGAGGCGGCGATGACGCTGAGCGACAACACCGCCGCCAACCTCATCCTCGACAGCCTGGGCGGCCCGGCGGCGCTGACGGCGTTCGTGCGGACGCTGGGCGATTCGGTCACCCGCCTCGACCGGCGGGAGACCGAACTCAATACGGCCATCCCCGGCGACCCGCGCGACACCACGACGCCGGCGGCCATGGCTGGCAACCTGCAGGTACTCGCCGTGGGGAACCGTCTGTCCGCCGTGTCGCGCGACCAGTTCAATGTGTGGATGGTCGCCACGAAGACCGGCGACGCCCGGCTGCGCGCCGGACTTCCGAAGGACTGGCGCGTCGGCGACAAGACCGGCACCGGCGATTACGGCACGGCGAACGACGTGGCGGTAATCTGGCCGCCGGGCCGCAAGCCGCTGGTGGTCAGCGTCTACGTCACGCAGACCAAGGCCTCCCTCGACGACCGCAACGCGGTCATCGCCGAGGTGGGGCGGCTGGTGAGAGGGGTGGTCGAGGCATAAAGGGAGCGAGGGGCCGCGCGGCCCCTCGCCCCATCATCCTTACTTCGCCGTCCTGACCTGCGCGGCGACCGGCTGGCCGTTGATGGTCAGCGCGCCGGCTTCGGCCGAAACCTTGACCGTGTCGCCATCGGCGACCTTGCCTTCCAGGATCATGGTCGCCAGCGGGTTCTGCAGCTCGCGCTGGATCACCCGCTTCAGGGGACGGGCGCCGTACACCGGGTCGTAGCCGGTCTCGGCCAGCCAGTCGGTGGCGGCGGGATCGACCTCCAGCGCGATGTCGCGGTCGGCCAGCATCTTCGTCAGCCGGCCCAGCTGGATCTTGACGATGCCGCCCATGTGGCCGCGGGTCAGGCGGTGGAACAGCAGCACCTCGTCCAGGCGGTTGAGGAACTCCGGCCGGAAGTTGGCGCGGACCACCTCCATCACCTCCGACCGCACGCTGTCGATGTCCTGCCCCTCGGGCATCGCGGCGATGACGTCGGAGCCGAGGTTCGAGGTCATGATGATCAGCACGTTGCGGAAGTCCACCGTGCGGCCCTGGCCGTCGGTCAGGCGGCCGTCGTCCAGCACCTGGAGCAGCACGTTGAAGACGTCCGGGTGCGCCTTCTCGACCTCGTCGAACAGCACGACCTGATAGGGCCGGCGCCGCACCGCCTCGGTCAGCGCGCCGCCCTCCTCATAACCGACGTAGCCCGGCGGGGCGCCGATCATGCGGGCGACGGAGTGCTTCTCCATGTACTCGCTCATGTCGAGGCGGACCATGGCGGTCTCGTCGTCGAACAGGAACTCGGCCAGCGCCTTGGTCAGCTCGGTCTTGCCGACGCCGGTGGGCCCCAGGAACAGGAAGGAGCCGATTGGCCGGTGCGGGTCCTGCAGGCCGGCACGCGCCCGGCGGATGGCGTTCGACACCGCGACGATGGCCTCGTCCTGGCCGACCACGCGGGTCGCCAGCCGCTCCTCCATCTTCAGCAGTTTCTCGCGCTCGCCGGCCAGCATCTTGTCCACCGGCACGCCGGTCCAGCGGCTGACCACCGCGGCGATGTCGGTGTCGCGCACCTCCTCGTTCAGCATGCGCGACTGCGACGCCTGCTCGGCCTCTTTCAGCTTGCGCTCAAGCTCGGGGATGACACCGTAGGTCAGCTCGCCCGCCCGCGCCCAGTTGCCGGAGCGCTGCGCGTTGTCCAGTTCCGTGCGGGCGTGGTCGAGGTCCTCCTTGATCTTCTGCGCGCTGTTCAGCTTGTCCTTCTCGGCCTGCCAGCGGGCGGTCAGCTCGGTGGACTTCTGCTCCAGCTCGGCCAGTTCCTCCTCGAGGTCGTCGAGGCGGTTCTTCGACGCCTCGTCGGTCTCGCGCTTCAGCGCCTCGCGCTCGATCTTCAGCTGGATGATGCGGCGGTCCAGCTCGTCGATCTCCTCCGGCTTCGAATCCACCGCCATGCGCAGGCGGCTGGCCGCCTCGTCGATCAGGTCGATGGCCTTGTCGGGCAGGAAGCGGTCGGTGATGTAGCGGTTGGACAGCGTCGCCGCCGAGACGATGGCGCCGTCGGTGATGCGCACGCCGTGGTGCACCTCGTAGCGCTCCTTCAGGCCGCGCAGGATGGAGATGGTGTCCTCCACCGTCGGCTCGGACACGAAGACCGGCTGGAAGCGCCGGGCCAGCGCCGCGTCCTTCTCGATGTGCTTGCGGTACTCGTCGAGCGTGGTGGCGCCGACGCAGTGCAGCTCGCCGCGCGCCAGCGCGGGCTTCAGCATGTTCGACGCGTCCATGGCGCCGTCCGCCTTGCCAGCGCCGACCAGCGTGTGCAGCTCGTCGATGAACACCACGATGTCGCCGGCCGCGGCCTGGATCTCCGCGAGGACGGCCTTCAGCCGCTCCTCGAACTCGCCGCGGTACTTGGCGCCGGCGACCATGGAGCCGAGATCGAGCGACAGCAGCTGCTTGTTCTTCAGGCCCTCCGGCACATCGCCCTTGACGATGCGCTGGGCGAGGCCCTCGACGATGGCGGTCTTGCCGACGCCGGGCTCGCCGATCAGGACGGGGTTGTTCTTGGTGCGGCGGGCCAGCACCTGGATGGTGCGGCGGATCTCCTCGTCGCGGCCGACGACCGGGTCGAGCTTGCCGTCGCGGGCGGCTTCGGTCAGGTCGCGCGCGTACTTCTTCAGCGCGTCGTAGCCCTGCTCGGCCGAGGCGGTGTCGGCGGTGCGGCCCTTGCGGATCTCGTTGATGGCGGTGTTGAGCGCCTGCGGGTTGACCTGGGCGGTCTTCAGCACGCGGCCGGCCGGGGTGCCGTCGGCCATGGCCAGGGCCAGCAGGATGCGCTCGGCGGTGACGTAGCTGTCGCCGGCCTTCTCGGCCACCTTCTCGGCCTGCTCGAAGACGCGCGACAGCTCCGGCGTGATGCCGCGCAGGCCGGCGCCCGAGCCTTCCACCTTCGGCAGCTTGTCCAGCTCGGCATCGACGCCGGCCAGCGCCGCGGCAGGATCGCCGCCGGCCTTGCGGATCAGGTTGGCCGCGAGGCCTTCCTTGTCGTCGAGCAGCGTCTTCAGCAGATGCTCGGGGGTGAGCAGCTGGTGCCCCCGGCGGAGCGCAAGCGTCTGCGCCGCCTGAACGAAGCCGCGGCTGCGTTCGGTGTATTTCTCGAAATCCATGACCAAACTCTCCATCGTTCGCCGACCGTCCGCCAGGCAGCCCGGTCAGCCTTGACCCACGCGATGTGTGCGATCCAGGAGGATGCTGAGGTAGATATGGCATGGGGTTCGGCCTATGCAAGACCACCCGCAATGAAGGGTTATTGGCCGCGCGAACGATAGGGGTAATCACCCGTCGCCGCTTCCGGCGGGACGGGGAAACGCCTACCGTAAGGGCGTCCCCGCACCGCGCACGGCCCCCACCGGAATGTCCGACCTCACGCTGCCGACGCCCGTCATGCCGCACCCGCTGAACCCGCTCCGCCTCGCCTGGCACGCCCGCAGGGCGTGGCACAAGGTGGTGCGGCCGCTCACCATGGGGGTAAGGGCGATCATTGCGGACGGCGAGCGCGTGCTGCTGATCCGGCACAGCTACGTTCCCGGCTGGCACCTGCCCGGCGGCGGCGTGGACAAGGGCGAGACGCTGGTCGAGGCGATGAAGCGCGAGGTGCGCGAGGAGGTCGGGCTGGCCGTCGAGGCCGCCGCGCAGCCCCTGGGCATGTACGCGCGCTTCCGCAGCGGGGCCAGCGACCACGTCGCGGTCTTCGTGGCGGAGCGCTGGAGCGGCACCCCGAAGGCCGACGGGTTCGAGATCGTCGAGGTGGCGTTCTTCCCCCTCGACCGGCTGCCGGAGGACACCACGCCGTCCACCCGCCGCCGCCTTGCCGAGTACCGCGGGCTGACTCCACCGGCCGAGCACTGGTGACATTGATGCTGCACCGCGGTTGACAGAACCGGGCGCGCCGCAAGATACCAGGGTATGACCACCGTCGCCGCCATCCGCCGCTACCCCGTCAAGGGGCTGAGCGCCGAGGATCTGCCCGCCGTCGAACTGACGGCTGGGCAGACGCTGCCCTTCGACCGCGCCTACGCGATCCTGCACGGCCCCGCCGCCGAGATGGACCAGGAGGGCTGGCGGCCGAAGTCCGAGTTCTTCACCCTGGTGCGCAACGAGAAACTGGCGGCGCTCGACACCACGTTCGACCCGGAGACGAGCACACTGACCATCCGCCGCAACGGCCGACAGGTCGCGCGCGGCCGGCTCGACCAGCCGATGGGCCGCACGCTGATCGAGCAGTTCTTCGCCGCCTACATGGCGGGCGCCGCGCCCGGCGCGCCGAAGATCGCGGAAGCGCAGGGCTTCGCCTTCACCGACAAGGAGGCGCCGATGGTCTCCCTGGTGAACTTGGCCAGCGTGCAGGATCTGGAGCGGCTGACCAAAGAGCCGGTCGATCCCGGCCGTTTCCGCGCCAACCTGTGGCTTGACGGCCTCGCCCCCTGGGTGGAGCGAGACTGGGCGGCCGGCATGGTGATCCGCGTTGGTGCGGCGGTGCTGGAGATGGTGCAGCCGACCGGCCGCTGCGCCGCCATCGACGTGGCGCCGGCGGGCACGCCGGAGGGCGGCTCGCGCGCGTTGAACCTGCTGACGGCGATGCGGCGCGGCCTGGGGCACACGCACTGCGGCGTCTACGCGCGCGTCATCACCGGCGGCCGGGTGGCCGTCGGTGACGCGGTGGAGCTTGGGTAGGCTGGGCCGGTAGATCATACGGCCGGCGCATGAATGCTTCCATGATCGGCCGGCCGTAAGCCCCTTTCGCTCAACGCGCTGCATTGAGCTGTCGGGTCGAACCAAGGGCGTCTGATGGAAGCCATCAAACGCCTTTGGTATCAGGCGTTGGCGGCGGCGCGCTCTTCGCCGCCGTCGGAGTCGGAGTCGGCCTCGGGCTGATCGTATTCCTCCTGATCCTGGTTCGGCAGGTGCGGCTGGCCGTGGGCCTGTCCGTTGCCGCGACCGTCGCGCTGACGGTTCTCCGACTCCTGGATCTGGGTGATGATGCGGAAATAGTGCTCCGCATGCTGGAGGTAGTTTTCCGCCTGGATCCGGTCGCCCGACGACGCGGCGTCGCGCGCCAGCGTCAGGTACTTCTCATGGACCTGCCAGGCGTTGCCGCGGATGCGGACGTCCGGGCCGTTGCTGTCGAAGGTCTGGTGCCGCAGCGGAACGTTCTGGCGACGGCCGGCGTTGTTGCCGCCACCTCCGCCGCCGCCCCCACCGCCACCGCCGCCACCACCACTGCCACCACGGCCGCGCGAACGTCGGTTGTTCGGTCCTTGTCTCATTCGGGTCTTGTGGCCCCATGTTCGAGATGCGCATTCCCCGCATCGCGACGGCCGTCCTTCCGGCCGCCGGGCCCGCCACGGCACCGTGCCGCGGATCGGAATCGGGGAGTCAATACGGCGTCCGGGACCCATCTTGGCCGCATCGGCTTGGCCTAAGCCCGCCGACTCACGGATCGTCGCTGTCCCGCACCCTAGCGGGGAAACACCGGCAATCCAACTGCTTTTTTGTGGGAGACTCCGGATTCACCCACGTCTCATCGATCGTTTCGCCCCCGAACGCACCGTTCCACGCCGCCGAGATCGCGGAAGGTCCCGGTGACGGTCAGGCCATTGACCTCCAGCAGGGCGGCCACGTCCGCCGACTGTCCGATGCCGACCTCCAGCGCCGCGGTGCCGCCGGGCGTGAGAAGGCCGGGAAGCTGCGCGGCGATCGCGCGGTAGGCGTCCAGCCCGTCGGCGCCGCCGTCCAGCGCCCGCAGCGGGTCGTGCTCGCGCACCTCCGGGTCCAGCGACGCGATGTCGTGGCTGGGGATGTAGGGCGGATTGGAGACCACGAGGTCGAAGCGCTCCGCCAGCCCGTCGCCCCAGTTGCCGGTCTGGAAGCTGGCGCGGTCGCCGAGATGGTTGCGCGCGGCGTTGGCCGTGGCGGCCTCGACCGCGCCCGGGCTGAGGTCGACACCGAGGCCGCTGGCGTTCGGCAGCTCGGCCAGCAGCGCCAGCAGGATGCAGCCGGTGCCGGTGCCGAGGTCGAGGATGCGCAGGGGAGCCGTGCGGTCGGGGAGGGCGTCGAGTGCGGCTTCGACGATGGTTTCGGTGTCGGGGCGCGGGTCGAGGGTGTCGGCGTTGAGCGACAGCTCCAGACTCCAGAACGCCCGCTCGCCCATAATGCGCGACACCGGCTCGCGCGCGGCGCGACGCTCGATGAGGGCGTGGACGGCGGCGGCCTGTTCGGGGCCGACCGGTGAGTCGGGGGCGAAGAGAAGCTGCTCGCGGGGCAGGTTCAGCGCGTGCTGGATGAGCAGGCGGGCATCGAGGTCGGGGGTATCGACGCCGGCTTCCGCGAGGCGCGCTTCGGCGGCGCGGCGGAGGGTGCGGAGGGTGGTGGTCATCTACCGCGGTCTCAAATCCCCTCCCCTGCGAAGTGGGGGAGGGTTAGGGTGGGGGCACGTGTTGCAGATCATGGGCCTATGCGAGATTCGAAGCTCAAGTACCGGGTGAGGGAACTGCGGACCCAGCCGACGGACGCGGAGAAGACGTTGTGGCGCCTGCTGCGGCAGGGGCAGCTTGGCGGTTGGCGCTTCCGCCGGCAGCATGCTGAGTCCTCCTACGATGAGAAGCGGGATCGGTATCTGCGAAGCCTGGGCTGGCGGGTGCTGCGGTTCTGGAACCCCGACATCCTGACCAACCCCGAGGGCGTGGCGGAGACGATCCTTCCGGCGTTGTCCGATCCGGATCACTTGCCCCCACCCCTTACCCCTCCCCCGCTTCGCAGGGGAGGGGGATAGGCTCACTGCAACTCCGCCAGCCGGGCCGCCTCGTCCTCGGCGATCAGCGCTTCGATCAGCTCGTCCAGGGCCTCGCCGGCCATCACCTTGTCGATCTTGTAGAGCGTCAGGTTGATGCGGTGGTCGGTCACCCGGCCCTGCGGGAAGTTGTAGGTGCGAATGCGCTCGGACCGGTCGCCGGAGCCCACCTGGCTCTTGCGGTCCGCGGCGCGGACGGCGTCCTTGGCGGCGCGCTCCAGGTCGTAGAGTCGGGAGCGCAGCACCTTCAGCGCCTTGGCCTTGTTCTTGTGCTGGCTCTTCTCGTCCTGCTGACTGACCACCAGGCCGGTCGGCAGGTGGGTGATGCGCACGGCGCTGTCGGTCGTGTTGACGCTCTGCCCGCCGGGGCCGGAGGAGCGGAAGACGTCGATGCGCAGATCCTTCTCGTCGATCTGGACATCCACCTCCTCGGCCTCGGGCAGCACGGCCACGGTGGCGGCGGAGGTGTGGATGCGGCCCTGCGTCTCGGTCTGCGGCACGCGCTGCACACGGTGCACGCCGGATTCGAACTTGAGGCGCGCGAAGACGCCGCGTCCGGTGATGTTGGCGATTGCCTCCTTGCAGCCGCCGAGCGCCGATTCGCTGACCTCCATGGTCTCGAAGCGCCAGCCGTGCAGGCCGGCGTAGCGGCGGTACATCTCGAACAGCTCCGCGGCGAACAGCGCCGCCTCGTCGCCGCCGGTGCCGGCGCGCACCTCCAGGATGGCGTTCTTCTCGTCCGCCTCGTCCTTCGGCAGCAGCGAGATCTGCACCTTGCGCTCCAACTCCGGGATGCGCTTGGAGAGGTCGTGGAACTCCTCCTCGGCCAGGGACTTCATCTCGGCGTCGCCGTCGGGGTCGGCGATCATCGCGGCGAGGTCGGCGGCCTCCGCCTTCGCCTTCTTCAGCTCGGAGATCGCCGCAGCGATGGGCTCCAGGTCCGAATATTCCTTGGACAGCTTGGCGAACGCGCCGGAGTCGGCCGTGCCCGCCGCCAGCGCGTCGCGCAGCTCGTCATGGCGGGCCAGCACCTTGTTGAATTTCTCGTCCAGGCTCACGATCGCTTGTCCCCAGTCTCTATGGACTCAGTCCGTTCCGTCTCGTTCTTAGCATCCTCGTCCAGCCGGAACAGCCGGAACAGCAGGCGTTCCGCCGCCGCGTGCTCCGGCAGGCCGCCGCCGTCCGTCCCCGCCGCCATCGCCCGCAGCACCTCCGAGGGGTGATGCAGCAGCCGGTTGACCAGCAGCCGCGTCGCCGCCGCCGCGTTCAGTCCGGCGTGCTCGACCAGCAGGCGGCGGCGCTCCTGCTCGAAATGGGCGCGGAGCGCTGCCACCGCCGGCACCGCCGCGCGCTCGGCGCGCTCGCGGGCGAAGGCCGCAACCGCTTCATCGACGATGGCCCAGGCGGCGCGCACCGCGGCGTCGCGTCCGGCCCGGCCCTCCAGCGCCACCCGCTCCAGGTCGGCAAGGTCGTACGTGAAGGCGCCGTCCAGCTTGGCCACCGTCGGATCGACGTCCGCCGGGATCGCCGCGTCCACCACGAACACCGGCCGGTAGCGCCGCGCCTTCAGCGCCGCCTTCACCGCGTCGCGGGACAGGATATAGCGCCCCAGCCCGGTCGCGGTCACCACGATATCGGCGCCGGCCAGCGCGGTGTCCAGCTCCATCCACGGCGCGAAGTGGCCGCCCTGGCGGCGCGCCATCGCCTCGGCCCGGCGGTCGACGTGCGCGGCGATGGTGACGCGGCCGAGGCCGGCTTCCTTCAACCCCTCCAGGACCAGCACGCCCATGTCGCCCAGGCCCATCAGCAGGCCGGCGCAGCGCCCGAGGTCGCCGTGGATGTCGCGCGCCACCTGCACCGCCGCGGCGATGATCGAGGTGGCGCCCTCGGCGATGGGGGTGTCGCTGCGCACCCGCTTGGCGGCGGCGTAGGCAGCCTGAAGCAATGCCTCCAGCTCCGGTCCGGTCATGCCGGCGCCGGCCGCGTGCCGGTGCGCCGCCTTGATCTGGCCGAGGATCGCCGGCTCGCCGACGATCTGGCTGTCCAGCGAGCAGGCCACCGAGAAGACGTGCCGCACCGCCCGGTCGCCGACGTAGGTGTAGAGCTGGTCGGCGAGGTCATCGGCGGCGATGCCCAGCCGCTCCGCCATCACCGCGGCGGCGTCGAGCGCGCCTTCCAGAGGGCGGGGATGGACGGCGTGCACCTCGACGCGGTCGCAGGTGGACAGCCACACCGCCTGCTCGAAGCCCGCTGCCTTGAGGTGCGCCAGCATGTCCGGCACCTCCGCCTCCTCGGTGGCGAGCCAGTCGCGCAACGAGCCCGAACAGGTCCGGTGGCTGGCGCCGATGACGAGGTAGAAAGCGGTCACGCTTGGGCAGCTCCAGGCCGCGCGGTGAACAACAACATCCACACGGATTTCACGGATTTAAGCACGGATCACACGGATTCTCATTCTTCAAATCCGTCCGTGTAATCCGTGACGCAATCCGTGAAATCGGTATGTCCTGGTTGTTATTCGGCCGCCTGGGTCTCGGCGGCCTTGGCGGCTTCGATCTCGGCGGCCTTCGTCTCGACGAGGCCGACGAGGTGGTCGACGATGCTCTGGTCCTTCAGGCGGTGGTCGGTGACGCCCGACAGGTAGACCTGGTGCGTGTTGTTGCCGCCGCCGGTCAGGCCGATGTCGGTCTCGCGCGCCTCGCCGGGGCCGTTGACGACGCAGCCGATCACCGACAGCGTCAGCGGCGTGGTGATGTGCGCCAAGCGCTGCTCCAGGATCTCCACCGTCTTGATGACGTCGAAGTTCTGCCGGGCGCAGCTGGGGCAGGAGATCACCGTCACGCCGCGCCGGCGCAGGCCGAGCGACTTCAGCATCTCGTAGCCGACCTGCACCTCCTCGGCCGGGTCGGCCGACAGCGAGACCCGGATGGTGTCGCCGATGCCCGACCACAGCAGCATGCCCAGCCCGATGGATGACTTCACCGTCCCGGCGCGCAGGCCGCCGGCCTCGGTGATGCCGATGTGCAGGGGATAGTCGCAGGCCTCGGCGAGGCCCTGGTAGGCCGCCACCGCCAGGAACACGTCAGACGCCTTGACCGAGATCTTGAACTCGGTGAAGTCGTGGTCCTCCAGGATCTTGGCGTGGTTCAGCGCGCTCTCGACCATAGCCTCGGGGCAGGGCTCGCCGTACTTCTCCAGCAGGTCATGTTCCAGCGAACCGGCGTTGACGCCGATGCGCATGGAGCAGCCGTAGTCCTTCGCCGCCTTCACCACCTCGCGCACCCGGTCGGCGGAGCCGATGTTGCCGGGGTTGATGCGCAGGCAGGCGGCCCCGCTCTGCGCCGCCTCGATGGCGCGCTTGTAGTGGAAGTGGATGTCGGCGACGATCGGCACGTCCACCTGCCGCACGATGTCCTTCAGCGCCAGCGCCGACTCCTGGTCGGGGCAGGAGACGCGCACGATGTCGACGCCGACGCGCTCGGCCGCCTTGATCTGCTCGACCGTGGCCTTCACGTCGGTGGTCGGCGTGTTGGTCATGGTCTGCACGGAGATCGGCGCGTCGCCGCCGACGAGCACCTTGCCGACACGGATCTGCCGCGATTTGCGGCGCAGGATCTGGCGGTAGGAACGCACGGTCATGGGTCTGGCCTTCGCGGGCTGGGAAAAGCGGGCAGGACTGAAGTGCGGATGGCCGCCACAGATTCCAAGGGGATCCCGGGCATCCGAGGGGGGCCGATCAGCGCGCCGGCTTGGGCTCCAGCGGCACGTCGCGCAGCACTTGGCCGACCGAGCCCATGGGCTGGCCGGCGACGCCGTCGGTCACCACCACGAGCCCGCCGGCATTGCCGGTGCGCAGGCGCACGCCTGGGCGGTCGGGCACGCGGTAGACGTCGCCCCGCTTCAGCACGCGGGTGAAGATGATGTCCTGCGAGTCGCGGATCTGCACCCAGCTGTCCTGGACGGCGCGCACCTGGACGCGCGTGGTGCCGTTCTGCGCACCGTAGACCTTGCCGTCGGCCGGGGCGGCGGGCGCCTGCGGCGCGGCCGGCGGGGCGGTGGCGGCGGGCGACAGCGGCGTCGGGTCCTGCCGGGCCGTGTCGACCTCCTCCTCGTCGCCGTGCGGCGCGGGGGGAGCAGCGATGGTGGCTTGAGGGGCCGGGGCGGGTGCCGCGGCGGGCGGCCGCGGCGGGGTGGTTGCGGCGACCGGGGTGGGCGGGGCCACCGGAGCGGCAGCTGCCGGCGGGGGAGGGGGCGGGCTGATGGAGGCGCCGCCCGGCGTGGGGGGCGGGGCGGACGGAGCCGCAGCCACGGTGGTCGGCGGCGCCACGGTGACGACCGGGGCCGGCGGGGTGGGCGGCGCGGACACCGGGGCGGACGACGGCGCCTCGACGGTGGTCGCGGCGGGCGGCGTCTGGCTGCCGGATGTCCAGGGCAGGTTGTCGAGCAGTGACACCAGCCGGTCCGGCAGCACCGGCACCATGTCGGCCACCGAGCGGTCGGTCGCCGACAGATAGTACCAGGCGCCATAGACGATGCCGGCCACCACCAGCGTGCCGAGCAGCACGGTGCCGCCGGGCACCCGA
Organism: Azospirillum sp.; assembly: GCF_050789165.1. Lineage (NCBI taxonomy): Bacteria > Pseudomonadati > Pseudomonadota > Alphaproteobacteria > Rhodospirillales > Azospirillaceae > Azospirillum > Azospirillum sp. The sequence continues at coordinate 112,473 of NZ_JBOZRT010000155.1, read as the reverse complement.
CCTTCGGCGACGGGGGTGGGGAAGTAGAACTCCTGCTTGCCGCCGCGGCCTGCCACCTCGTCCTTGTAGCGGCGCAGGACCATCTCCGGGTCGAGGCCCAGGAACTCGGCGTAGGAGCGCAGGAAGCCGGTCGCGTAGGCAGTGCCGGGCAGTTCGTCGTAGCGCCCGTTCTCGATCGCCTGCAGGTACGGGTAGCGGATGCGCAGCATCGACGCCACGTCGCGCAGCTCGACGCCCAGGCGCTCGCGCGCCTCGCGCAACGTGGTGCTGACGCTGGCCGGATCGGCGGCGCCGTCCCACCCGGTCGCGGTGGCGGAAGAGGCGGTGGTCTTGCGGTCGGCCATGGGAGGATCTGCCGTGTCGTGCGTGCTGCAGCTGAATGCTGCGTCGGTCGGCGTTATACACGCCGTTCGGCCGTGGTCTTAGTAACAAAAGGGCGGCGCGGAAGGCAATGCCGATAGGCTCTGGACGCCGGGCTAGATCAGCACCCCGTGATCCTTCGCAAACGCCTTCAGCTTCGGGCGCAGGCTGTGGTCGGGGCGCTGGAACAAGCCCTGCATGTACTGGCGCAGCGCCGCCACGTCGAGCGAGCGCAGCATCGTCTTCACCGGACCGACCGAGGGCGGCGCCATGGAGAGCGAGCGGAACCCCATCCCGATCAGCGCCATGGCGTCGAGCGGCCGGCCGGCCATCTCACCGCACAGCGACAGCGACACGTTGGCCTCGCTGCACGCTTCGACCAGCCGGCGCAGCAGGCACATCATCGGCGGCGACAGCGGGTCGTAGCGGTTGGCGGTGCGCGGGTTGCCGCGGTCGGCGGCGAACACGTACTGCGTCAGGTCGTTCGACCCCACCGACACGAAATCCACCCGCGGCAGCAGCGCCGGCAGCTGGAACAGCAGCGACGGCACCTCGATCATGGCTCCGACGCGCAGCGTGCTCGGCGGCTCGCGGCCGTGCTCGACCAGACGCTCCAGTTCCAGGTTCAGGATGTTGCGGGCGGCCTCCAGCTCGGCCACCTCGGCCACCATCGGGAACATCACCGACAGCGGCCGGCCGGCTGCCGCGCACAGCAGCGCCCGCAACTGCTGGCGCAGCAGCGAGGGGTGGTCCAGCCCGATGCGGATGGCGCGCCAGCCCAGCGAGGGGTTCTCCTCCTCGCCCGAGCTCATGTAGGGCAGCATCTTGTCGCCGCCGACATCCAGCGTGCGGAAGATCACCGGTCTCTCGCCGGCCTCGTCCATGATGCGGGCGTAGAGGTCGGTCTGCACGTCCACCTCGGGATAGGTGGAGCGCACCATGAACGGGATCTCGGTCCGGTACAGGCCGATGCCCTCCGCTCCGCTGGCGTGCAGGTGCGGCAGGTCGATCAGCAGGCCGCAGTTGAGCTGGATCGAGATCGGCACGCCGTCGCGCGTCACCGAGGGCAGCGAGCGCGTCTGCGCGTACATCTCCTCGCGCCGTGCGCGCAGGTCCATGCTCTGGGTGAAGGCGTCCTGGATGTCCTCGGCCGGGCGGACGAAGATGGTGGCGTGGTCGCCGTCGACGATCAGCGGGTCGCCCGCCTCGATGCGGTTCAGCGCGTCCGACACCTGGACGACCGGGATGTCCAGCGCCCGCGCCACGATGCAGACGTGGCTGGACGGCGAGCCTTCCTCGACGATGACGCCGCGCAGGCGGCGCTGGTCGTAGTCCAGCAGCTCCGCCGGGCCCAGTGAGCGGGCGACCAGCACGAGGTCGTCCGGCAGGGTGGCGCCGTCGGCCTCCGACTTCTTGCCGGCGAGGTGCAGCAGCAGGCGGTTGGTCAGGTCGTCGAGGTCGAGGAGCCGCTCGCGGATGTAGGGGTCCGTCAGGTGGCTCATGCGGACGCGGGTGTCGTTCTGCACCTGCTGCACGGCCGCCTCGGCGGTCAGGCCCATGCGGATCGCTTCGCGGATGCGCGACAGCCAGCCGCGGTCCTCGGCGAACATCCGGTAGGTCTCCAGGATGTCGCGCGGCTCGCCCAGGCCGGCCAGCGCCGCGGCGGCCAGCAGGTCGTCGATGGCGCTGTGCATGGCGGTCAGCGCCTCCGACAGGCGCTCCTGCTCCTTGCCCTCGTCCTCGGCGATCATCTGGCGGATGGTCACCTGCGGCCGGTGCACCACCGCGACGCCCATGGCGAGGCCGGGGTTCAGCGCCACGCCGGACAGGCGGGCCGGCAGCAGAACCGGGTCGCCCTGGTTGGAGATCTCCTGCGCGTTGACCAGCTCGCCGGCGGCGACCAGCTCGGCCACCACCATGGCGATGGTCTGCAGGGTCTCGACCAGCTCCTCGGCGTAGTGGCGGCGCTCCTTGTGCTGCAGCACCAGCACGCCGCGCACCTTGCCGCCGCGCAGGATCGGCACGCCGGCCATCGACTGGAATGGGTCCTCGCCGGTCTCCGGACGGTAGGCGAAGCTGGGGTGCGAAGGTGCGTCCTCCAGCGCCATGGCGCGGGCGTGCGCAGCGATTTCGCCGACGATGCCCTCGCCGACGCGCAGGCGCGTCTTGTGCACGGCCGACTGGTTGAGGCCCTGGGTGGCGAACAGCTCCAGCACCTCACCGGCGCGCATGACATAGCAGGAGCAGACGTCCGCCCGCATCTCGCCGGCGATCAGCCCGACGATCTCGTTCAGCCGGTCCTGCCCCGAGCCGCCCCCGGCCATGACGTCACGCAGGCGCGCCAAAAGACGCCGGGAATCCGGCCCCTCGTACGCTGCGATCGTCTCCCGCTCGGTCGTGTCCATGGCGCGCTCAATCCCACGCGGGGCTCCCGAATGCAAGAGTCCTATGGATGGCGTTTGGAATGCAAGCGTTACGGCCCGCCGGGGCCGGTTGAGTTCAGGCGGCCGGCTTGCGCGACAGCCGCCCGGCGAGCGCCAACTGGAGGAATTTGGACTGCTCCTCGAGCCGGCCGTCGGCGCGCGATATGCGGTCGCCGATTTCCTTCTGGCCGTTATGGAGGTCCCGCATCTCGCCGCGCATGGAGCGCATCTCGGCGCGCACGTCGCGGATTTCCTCGCGCAGACCTTGGATGTCGTTCTCAGTCCGCCGATGCAGTTCGAGCATCGGGTCCAGCTTGGCGAACAGTTCGGCTTCGCGTTCCGGGGTCATCGGCGCTCCGTGGCCGCAGCGAGTGTACCACCGGAACGGGTGGAGCACCAGCCGGTGCCGGCTCAGACCGCGGCTGGAACCGCCCGTGCCGCTTCGCTGGGGAAGCGCCAGCCCAGGGCCGTCTCGGCCTGCGCCAGCAGTTCGGCGAAGATCTCGGCCGTGGGCTGCTCGCGGGTGACCATGCCGACGCTCTGGCCGGCCATCAGCGAGCCGTTCTCGACGTCCCCGTCGATCACCGCGCGGCGCAGGGCGCCGGCCCAGAAATGCTCGATCTCCAGCTGCGCCGCCTCGCGGGTCATCTCGCCACGGTCGACCTTGGCGATCAAGGCGCGCTGGGTATCCATGAAGCGCTTGGTGCCTTCGTTCGCCAGCGCCCGCACCGGGATCACCGGGAAGCGCGGGTCGATCTGCACCGAGGGCTGGGCGTCGCGCGCCGAGGCCCGGATGAACACCTGCTTGAAGTTCGGGTGCGCGATGGACTCCGCCGCGCAGACGAAGCGGGTGCCGAGCTGGACGCCCGCCGCCCCGGCATCGAGGGCCGAGATGATGGCCTCGCCGCGGCCGATGCCGCCGGCCAGGAACACCGGCACCTCGCGGACCTCCGGCAGGATCTCCTGCGCCAGCACCGAGGTGGCGACCGGGCCGATGTGGCCGCCGGCCTCCGAGCCCTCGATGATCAGCGCGTCGATGCCGTGGCGGACCAGCCGTTTGGCGGCCACCAGCGCCGGAGCGAAGGCCATGGCCTTGGCGCCGCCGTCCTTGATGCGCTTGATGATCGGACCCGACGGCAGGCCGCCGGCGACCACCACGTGGCCCACGCCCTGCTCGCGGCAGGCGTCGACCAGCCGCTCCAGGTCGGGGTGCATGTTGATGAGGTTGACGCCGAACGGCTTCGCCGTCAGCGCGCGCGTCGCCGCGATCTCCTCCGCCAGCCGGTCCGGGCCCATGGAGCCGCAGGCCAGCACGCCGAAGCCGCCGGCGTTGGAGATGGCGGAGACGAGGTGGCGCTCCGACACCCAGGTCATCGCACCGCCCATGATGGCGGTCTGCGACCCCAGGAAGGCGCAACCGCGCCGCCAGAGCTGGTCGAGCCGGGTCCTTGCCGGTGCTGCGGTCATTGACCCGGCTCTCCTCAGACTGCTCAGGCCGCGTCCAGGCCGTAGACGGTGTGCAGGGCGCGCAGCGCCAGCTCCGCGTACTCCTCGGCGATCAGCACCGAGATCTTGATCTCCGAGGTGGAGATGACCTGGATGTTGATGCCCTTGTCGGCAAGAGCGCTGAACATGCGCTGCGCCACGCCGGCGTGGCTGCGCATGCCGACGCCGATCACCGACACCTTCACCACGTTGGCGTCCGACACCAGGCGCTGGTAGTTCAGCGTGCCCTTGGCGTCCTCCAGCACCTTGACGGCGCGGGCGATGTCCGCCTTGCCCACGGTGAAGGTCAGGTCGGTGGACTTGCCGTCCTCCGACACGTTCTGGACGATCATGTCCACGTTGACCGCGGCGTCCGTCAGCGGGCCGAAGATGGCGGCCGCCACGCCCGGCCGGTCGGCCACGCCGACCAGCGTGATCTTCGCCTCGTCGCGGCTGTAGGCGATGCCGCTCACAACTTCCTTTTCCACGATCTCGTCCTCGTCCACAACCAGGGTTCCGGGCAACGCGCTGCCGGGCGCTTCCTCGAAGCTCGAGAGCACCTGCACGCGCACACGATGGTTCATCGCCATCTCGACCGAGCGGGTCTGCAGGACCTTGGCGCCCTGCGAGGCCATCTCCAGCATCTCCTCGTAGGTGATCTTGGAGAGCTTCTTGGCCTTCGACACGATGCGCGGGTCGGTGGTGTAGACGCCGTCCACGTCGGTGTAGATGTCGCAACGGTCGGCCTTCAGCGCCGCCGCCAGCGCCACCGCCGAGGTGTCGGAGCCGCCGCGGCCCAGCGTCGTGACGCGCCCGTTGGCGGCGACGCCCTGGAAGCCGGCGACCACCGCGACCTCGCCCTCGGCCATGCGCTGCTCGATCTCGGTGGTGTCGATCGAGACGATGCGCGCCTTGGAGTGCGTGTCGTCGGTGCGGATGGGCAGCTGCCAGCCGTGCCAGGAGCGCGCCGGGATGCCGATCGACTGCAGCGCGATCGCCAGCAGGCCGGTGGTCACCTGCTCGCCGGTGGCGACGACGGCGTCGTACTCGCGAGCGTCGTGCAGCTTGTCGATGTCGTTGCAGTACTTCACGAGCTGGTTGGTGACGCCGGACATCGCCGACACCACGACGGCCACCTGGTGGCCCGCCTTGACCTCCTGCTCGACCTTGCGGGCGACATTCTTGATCCGGTCGATGTCGCCGACCGACGTGCCGCCGAACTTGAGGACGATCCGCGCCATAAATCACACCACATCTTGACGCCGACGCCCAAGGCGCGGCATGCCGATCCCCCCGCTCCACCGTTGCCGGCGCGGGGCGGCGTATCCATACTCCGTTCGGGCGGGGCGAGGCAAGGTCGCCCAGCACATGTTTTGCTGCGTAAGCACAAAGAACACAGGCAGAGGACAGACAGTGATGAACGCGACCGCCGGCACCGTCGATTCGGACGAGATCGCCCGCTTCTCGGCCATGGCCGCCGAATGGTGGGACCCGACGGGCAAGTTCCGACCGCTGCACAAGTTCAACCCCACGCGTCTCGCCTACATCCGCGACACCGTCTGCCGCCGCCTGGGCCGCAACCCGGACACGGCGCGGGCGCTGGAAGGGCTGAGCGTGGTCGACATCGGCTGCGGCGGCGGCCTGCTGGCCGAGCCGATCGCCCGCATGGGCGCCGACGTGCTGGGCGTCGACGCCTCGGAGCGCAACGTCGGGACGGCCGCGGCGCACGCCGCCGAGACCGGCACGGCCGTGGAGTACCGCGCCGCCACTGCCGAAGCCCTGGTCGCCGAGGGCCGGACCTTCGACGTGGTGCTGGCCATGGAGGTGCTGGAGCACGTCGCCGACGTCGACCTGTTCCTGAAGTCCTGCGCCGCCCTGATGAAGCCCGACGGCGTGCTGTTCTTCGCGACGCTGAACCGTACGGCGAAGTCGTACGCGCTGGCCATCGTCGGCGCGGAGTACATCCTGCGCTGGCTGCCCGCCGGCACGCACGACTGGCGCAAGTTCCTGCGCCCCTCCGAGATCGCCCGCGGCATCCGCGCCCACGGGCTGGAGGTGAAGGAGCTGACGGGGATGGCGTACAACCCCATCGCCGACAGCTGGCGCCTCGCCCCGCGCGACCTGGACGTGAACTACATGGGCTGGGCCGAGAAGGCGTGATCCCGGGGGAATACGCCCTGGTCCTCGCCGCGGCGGTGGCGCACGCGGGGTGGAACGCGCTGCTGAAGGCGTCCAGCGACCGGCTTCTGTCGCTGGCGGCGATCCGGCTGGTCGGGCTGCTGCTCGGAGCGGGGGCGCTGCTGGTCGTGCCGATGCCGGCGCCGGGCAGCTTGGAGCTGCTCGTCGCGGCCGCGGCGGCGCACTTCCTGTATTTCTGGCTGCTTATCAACGCCTACCGGGTCGGCGACCTCAGCGTCGTGCACCCGGTGTCGCGCGGGCTGGCCCCGATGGTGCTGGCCTTTGTCGCGTGGCTGGCGGTGGACGAGGCGCTGAGCCCGGCGCAGGTGTCGGCGGTGGCGACGATCTCCGGCGGCATCGGCGTGCTGGCGTTCCGCGGCGGTGCCAGCCGGGCGGCGCTGGCCTTCGCGGTCGGAACCGGCGTGACGGTGGCGGTGTACAGCTTCCTCGGTGCACTGGGCGTGCGGGCGGCGGGCACGGTGGTCGGCTTCCAGGCGTGGCTGGAGATCCTGACCGGCATCGGCGTGCTGGCGTTCACGGCTGTACGCCGGCCGGCGGCGTCGCTGTGGGCGTACGCGCGTACGCAAGGCGCGGTCGGGCTGAGCGCCGGCGTTCTGTCGGTGTGCGGCTACACGGCTTACCTGCTGGCCGTGGCGGCGCTGCCGATGGCGGCGGTCTCGGCGTTGCGCGAGAGCGGCGTGCTGTTCGCCGCGCTGATCGGGACGGTTCTCTACAAGGAGGGTTTCGGCCTGCGCCGCGTGCTGGCGGCGGCGCTGGTCACCGGCGGGATCGTGGTGCTGGGCGTGGCGCGGTGATCAGGCGTAGATGTCGTCGAGCGTGACGGTCACGCCGACGCTTTCAAACGTTGCATCGCCTTCGGTGATGGTGGCGTGCGTCCACTCCTGACCGTCGCGGCGATAGATCTCGACGCGGCGTTCGTCCTGCGCGATGAGCACAAATTCGCAAAGGCTGGGGATCATCTGGTAGTGCGCGCGCTTCTCGCGCCGGTCGATGGCTTCGGTCGATTCCGACAGCACCTCGACGATCAGCGACGGCGCGTGGACGACATAAGGATCATCGTCCTTGGAATCGCAGGTGACCACGAGGTCCGGGTAGTAGAAGGCGTTGGCCGCTTCCACACGAACCTTGACACTCTCCGTGTAGCTCTCGCACCCGCGGCGGCGGATCGAGGGTCGAAGGACAGCGGACAGGTTCTGCATGATGACGTTGTGCCGCCGGCTGGTGCCCACCATGGCGTACACTTCGCCGTTGACGTACTCGTGCCGTACGTCGGCGGTACGCTCGAACGTCAGGTACTCGTCCGGGGAAATCCAGGGTTTCAGCACGGCGGTCTGCATGCGGTGAGTGTACCGCAAGACAGATGGGGCCGCCACGCGGAGTTCGCCAGCGCAGGCGCGGGGAGGCCGGAGCCTCCCCGTCCATATCAAGCCGCGTGGCTGGTTTCCTGCTGGGTGAGCAGGGCGTAGATGGCGTCTGCGCTGTCGGAACCGCGCAGCTTCTCGCACATGCCCTGGTCGCGCAGCAGGCGCGACACGCGGGCCAGCGCCTTCAGATGGTCGGCACCGGCGTGCTCTGGGGCGAGCAGCAGGAAGATGAGATCCACCGGCTGTTCGTCGATCGCGTCGAAGTCGATCGGCCGTTCGAGACGGGCGAAGACGCCGTGGACGCGCTCCAGGCCGGGCAACTTGCCGTGCGGGATGGCGATGCCATGCCCGACGCCGGTGGTGCCCAGCCGTTCGCGCTCCAGAAGGACGTCGAAGACCGCCCGCTCGTGCTGGCCGGTCAGCTCCGCGGCCCGGCGCGCCATGTCCTGGAGGGCCTGTTTCTTCGAGCCGGCCTTCAGGTTGGCGAGGATGGCCTGCGGGGTGATGAGGTCGTGCATGACCTTTGACCGTGCCTGGGGAACCGGAGACCAGCGGCCCTGATCAGGCGCCGGCCGTCTCCAGGGCCGGATCGACCCAGCCAACGTTGCCGTCGGCGCGACGGTAGACCATGTTCAGGCCGCCGTTGGCCCGGTTGCGGAACATCAGGGCCGGCGCCTCGGCCAGTTCCATGCGCATCACCGCCTCGCTGACGGTCAGCGTGTCGATGTGCGTGGTCATGTCGGCGATGACGATCGGGGCGGCCTTCTCGGGAACCGGCTCGTCGTGGTGCTCGGGCTCGGCCTCGATCACCTGATAGCGGGCGGGGATCAGCTCCTCGCCGCCGGTCTCGGCGGTGTGGTGGCCGCGCAGGCGGTCCTTGTAGCGGCGCAGGCGCTTGTGCAGCTTCTCGCACGCGGTGTCGAAGGACGGGTACGGCTCGGTGGCCTCCGCAACGCTCTGCAGCACGATGCCGCGGCCGACGCGGACCTGGATGTCGGCCTTGAAGAGGTGGGCGTCGCGCGAGAAGACGACGGTCGCCTCCATCGGCTTGGTGAAGTACCGGCCGACGATGGTGTTCAGGTTCTCAGCGACGTGCGTGCGCAGGGCATCGCCCACGTCAAGCTGCTTGCCTTTGACGGTCAGTTGCATCTTGGGGAGTTTCCGAGTTTTTGCCCGCAAGGGACTCTGTTGGCGGCGCGCCGCCGCGTGCGGACCGGGACCATAGTCGGGGCGGTCCGGGCTGTCAACGAAACGCCAATTCGCGCATTCGCGCTACATGCGTGACATCTTGGCACGGCGACGCTGCACCGACGACGGGATCCGCATGGCTTCACGATACTTCGCAACCGTGCGGCGTGCAATGTCGATCCCTTCCTTCTGCAGGATCTCGACGATCTTGTCGTCGGACAGCACGTCGTCCGCCGGTTCGGCGTCGATCATGACCTTGATGCGGTGGCGCACCGCCTCGGCGGAATGCGCCGCACCGCCGTCGGCGCCCTGGATGGCCGAGGTGAAGAAGTACTTCAGCTCGAAGACGCCGCGCGGCGTCGCCATGAACTTGTTGGTGGTGACGCGGCTCACGGTGCTTTCGTGCATGCCGATGGCCTCGGCGATGTCGCGCAGGATCAGCGGGCGCAGGTGCGAGACGCCGTGGATGAAGAAGGCGTCCTGCTGCCGCACGATCTCCGTCGCCACCTTGAGGATGGTGGTGGCGCGCTGGTGCAGCGACTTCACCAGCCAGTTGGCCGAGTGGAACCGCTCGGTGATGTATTCCTTGTCGGCCTTGCTCTTGGCGGTGCCGGAGACGCGCGAGAAGTAGCGCTGGTTGACCAGCACCCGCGGCAGCGTGTCGGGGTTGAGGTCGATCAGCCAGCCGCCGCCGGGGTTGGCGCGCATCAGGATGTCGGGGGTGACCAGCTGCGCCGGGGTGTGGTCGAAGGCCAGCGCCGGCTTGGGGTTCAGCTTTCGGATCTCGGCCAGCATGTCCGAGATGTCCTCGGCATCGACGCCGCAGACCTTCATCAGCGCGTTCAGGTTGCGCGCGGCCAGAAGCTCCAGGTTGTCGAGCATCGCCGCCATGGCCGGGTCCAGGCGGTTCTTCTCGCGCAGCTGGATGGCCAGGCATTCCTTCAGCGAGCGTGCGAAAATGCCCGGCGGGTCGAAGCGCTGCACGGCGGCCAGCACGCGTTCCACGTGCTCCGGTGTGGTGCCCAGCTGCTCGGCCAGCGCCTCCAGGTCGGTGCTCAGCCAGCCGGCCTCGTCCAGCGTGTCGATCAGCGCCAGACCGATCAGCCGGTCAGCCGGGTCGGGCAGGTCGACGTTGAGCTGCTCGATGAGGTGGTCACGCAGGCTTTTGTCGCCGGACAGCCGCGCCTCGAAGTTGCCGTCGTCGTCCTCGAAGCCGCGGCCGCCGCGCTCGTTCCACTGGCCGTAGACGTCGGTCGAGCCGTCGGCGCCGTCGGAGAAGCGGTCGTCGGCGTAGTCGTTCTCGAAATCCGTGTCGAGCGGCGCGTCGGAGGCCGAGCCCATGGTCTCCGAACTGGTCATCTCCACCGTGTCGCGGGTCCGGCCGTCCGGCGGCATCGCCGCGGCCTCGGCCTCGCGCGGGTCGACATCCGGTTCGGGGCGGGATTCGGCGGCTTCGGCGGCCGGGCGGTCGCCGTCGTCGCGTTCGAGCAGGGGGTTCTGCTCGATCTCGCGGTCGACAAACTCGGACAGTTCCACGTTCGACAGCTGCAGCAGCTTGATGGCCTGCTGCAACTGGGGCGTCATCACCAGGGTCTGCGCCTGGCGGAGGTCGAGACGTTGTGAGAGCGCCATGGAGGGTCGAAGGTACCTAGAGGCTGAACCGATCGCCGAGGTAGACCCGGCGCACGTCCTCGTGCGCCACGATCTCCGCCGGCTCGCCCTCCATTAGTACCACACCGTCGTGCAAAATGTATGCCCGATCGACGAGGTCCAACGTTTCTCTCACGTTGTGGTCAGTGATCAGCACGCCGATGCCGCGGTCGCGCAGGTGGCTGACCAGCTCGCGGATGTCGCCCACGGCGATCGGGTCGATGCCGGCCAGCGGCTCGTCGAGCAGGATGAAATGCGGCTGCGAGGCCAGCGCGCGGGCGATCTCCACGCGGCGCCGCTCGCCGCCCGACAGCGCCAGCGCCGGTGCGCGGCGCAGGTGGGTGATGGAGAACTCGGCCAGCAGCTCGTCCAGCATCGCCTCGCGGGCGTCGCGGTTCGGCTCGACCACCTCCAGCACGGCGCGGATGTTGTTCTCCACCGACAGGCCGCGGAAGATCGAGGCCTCCTGCGGCAGGTAGCCGATGCCCAGGCGGGCGCGCCGGTACATCGGCAGCGCCGTGATGTCCTGGCCGTCCAGCAGGATGGTGCCGACGTCGGCGGTGATCAGCCCGGTGATCATGTAGAAGCAGGTGGTCTTGCCCGCCCCGTTGGGGCCGAGCAGCCCGACCGCCTCGCCGCGCTGCACGCTGACCGAGACGTCGCGCACCACCGGGCGCTTCTTGAAGGTCTTGCCCAGGTTGCGCGCCACCAGCCCGTCCTGCGGCACCGCCGATTCAGCGGCGCCGTGGCCAGGGCGGGAACCGGGGGTGTGCGTATCGCTTCGGGCGTCCACGTCGACCGCCATGAGATGCGTGATCCGTCGTGTTAACGGGTCTTGGCGGGAGCCGCGCCCGGGGAGTTGCTGGCCTGCACGTCGCCGGGGATCAGCAGGCCCTTGACCCGGCCGCCGCCGGCCGGGCCGGCGATGACGCGGTTGACCTTGGTGGCCATGTTCATCTCGGCGGCGTCGCCGTTGAGCTGGTTGTCGCCGCGGGTGATGCGCACCGTGCCCAGCAGGACCGCGGTGTTGTCCGGCACCGAGTACACCAGCTTGTCCGAACGCGCCACATCGGTCGGCGTGGTCACCACCACGTTGCCGGAGCCGTCGATGCGGTTCATCGCCGTCTTGCCGTCCGGCCCCTTGGCGAACTGGCCGATCAGCACGTCGGCGCGCAGGCGCCGGTCGGTGCGCACCGCCACCGCCTCGCCGCGCGCCACCGCGAAGCCCTGGGCCTCGTAGTATTCCAGCGTGTCGCGGGCGGTCACCACGTCGGTCGGGGTGATCAGCTTCAAGTCCTTGCCGGTGACCACCGCCACCTTGCGGTCCATGTCGTAGACCAGCCGGTCGCCGTAGACCTGCTGGGTCGGACCGATGAGGCGCACGTTGCCTTCGGAGGTGATCTGGAACACCTCGTTGCCCTTGCCGGGGACCTCGCGGTAGTAGGCGGTCAGCACGTCGCCGTACAGCGTGGTCTCGCCGCGCTTGGCCGAGGCGTTGCCGCGCGCCACGTAGGCCTTGACGTCCTGGTGCCACTCGATCGCCTGGTCGGCGTTGATGTCGGTCGGCTGGCCGCCGGGGCCGCCCGGCAGGGTCTGCGCCGCCGCCGGTAGCGCCGCCAGAATCAGGCCGGCGAGGCCCGCGGCGAGAAGGTGGGAGCGGATCACTTCTTCCTCCCCGCCGTCTCGGCGGACTGGACGCTGGCGTTGGACGAGTTGAGGAACACCATCGTCTTGCCGCGTTCGGTCATGCGGAAGCCCTCGGCCAGCACGACGCCCTGCGGGCCCTGGCCCTCGACATGGACGTCGCCCCAGGCGGTGCCCTTGCGGACGTCGGAGTAGGCTTCCTCGGTGGTGAACTCGCTGCCGTCGTCGCGCATCACGTGGACCGCGCCGCGCATCTTCAGGATGCCGGTGTTCTGGTCGTACCAGCCGCGCTCGGAGCGCATGGTCACCCAGGTGCCGGCGGTCTCGGTCATCTCTGCCTCGGGCTTGTCGAGGACGACGATGCCCGGCTGGTCGGTGGACTGCTCGGCCCGCGACGCGGTCAGCGAGTAGGGCTGGTTCTTCTCGTCCGCGCTGAAGTAGCGCGGGTTGATCATCTCCAACTGGCCCTTGTCGGCGGTCAGGCGCGGCTTGGGGATCTCGTTCAGGGTCGGCCACGCGGCGATCAGCGCCACCGCGGCCAGCGCCACCGCCGGCAGCGTCAGCTTCATCGCCGTCACGATGCGGCTGTAGGAGCGGCTGACCGGGCGGGTGACACGGCGGCGATGCACGTCGGACACCACGGCCACGCGCTCGCGCGGCGCGGCGGCGGTGGTCTTGCGGTCCTCGCGGACGAGGTCGTCAGCCTGCATGCCCGGATCCTTCCGTTCCTCAGGCCGCGCCGACGCGCAGGCAATCGTGGATGTGCACGATGCCCAGCGGCCGGCCGGAGTTGGTGTCGGCATCGACCACGAACAGCGTCGTGATCGATTTCTCGTTCATGATGCGCAGCGCCTCGGCGACCAGCGCCTTGGGGCGAATCGTCTTCGGTCCCGCAGACATGATGACGCGGGCCTGCTGCGCCAAGAGGTCGGGGTCGAGATGGCGGCGCAGATCGCCGTCGGTGATGATTCCGCTCAGCCGCCCGTCCTCGCCCACCACGCCGACGCAGCCCAGGCGCTTGGCCGTCATCTCCAGGATGACCTCGCTGAACGGCGTGTCCTCGCGGCACAGCGGCATGGCCTCGCCGGCGTGCATGACGTCGGTGACCTTGAGCAGCGCGCGGCCGAGCTGGCCGCCCGGGTGCATCTCGCGGAAATCGGCGGCCGAGAAGCCACGCCGCTCCATCAGCGCGATGGCGATGGCGTCGCCCAGCGCCAGCATCATGGTGGTGGACGTGGTCGGCGCCAGGCCCAGCGGGCAGGCCTCGGGCGCGGCCGGCAGCACCAGCGCCACGTCCGACTGCTCCGCCAGCGGCGAGGTGGCGCGGCGCGTGATGCCGATCAGCGTGATGCCGAAGCGGCGGGTGTAGGCGATGATATCGCTCAGCTCCGCCGTCTCGCCGGAATTGGACAGCGCGATGACCGCGTCCTGCCGGGTGATCATGCCGAGGTCGCCGTGGCTGGCCTCGCCGGGGTGGACGAACAGCGCCGGCGTGCCGGTGGAGGCCATGGTGGCGGCGATCTTGCGCGCGATGTGGCCGCTCTTGCCCATGCCGCTGACGACGACTCGGCCGGTGACGCCGGCCAGCAGCCCGATGGCCCGGGTGAAGGTGCCGTTCAGGCTGTCGGCCAGCGTCTCCAACGCCTCCGCCTCCATGCGCAGCACGCGCGCCGCGCTGGAGCAGTCGCGGTCCAGCCCCTGGGTCTGGTCTTCGATGGCCGTACGATCGATCGCTTTGTTCAAGGCTGCAGCCGCCCTTGCTGTCCGGTCTCGTCGCCCGGCCTTTTCACGTCCGGCGGGCCGACGGCTCGCGCCGGCAGTATGCCCATGGAGCGGGCGCCGGTCAAACTTATGACGGGCGGGTTACCCCGCCCGCGCTTCCGTGCGTCAGTGCGTCAGAATGTCCGGCTCGTCCCAGCCGCCCAGGTCCAAGGCGCCGCGCGCCGGCAGGAAGCGGAAGCACGCCTCGGCGAGCTGCGTGCGCTGCTCGCGCGCCAGCATCGCGTCCAGCTTTTCCTTCAGATCGTGCAGGTGCAGCACGTCGGAGGCCGCGTACTTCATCTGCTCGGGCGACAGTTCGTCCGCCCCCCAGTCCGACGACTGCTGCTGCTTCGACAGCTCGACGCCCAGCAGGTCCTTGCACAGGTCCTTCAGGCCGTGCTTGTCGGTGAAGGTGCGCACCAGCTTGGACGCCACCTTGGTGCAGTAGATCGGCTGCACGACGACGCCCAGGTAGGCCTGCATCACCGCCACGTCGAAGCGGGCGAAGTGGAACAGCTTGGTGACGTCCGTATCGGTCAGCAGGCGCTTCAGGTTCGGCGCGTCGTACCGGCCGCGGCGGAACTGCACGAGGTGCACCGCCCCGTCGCCGGCCGACAGCTGGACGAGGCACAGCCGGTCGCGGGCCGGGTTCAGGCCCATGGTCTCGGTGTCGATGGCGACGCAGCCGCCGCGCGCCGACGCCTTGAGGTCGAGTCCGTCCGGCAGGTCGCCGTCATGCAGGTCGATGGGCACGTCCGTCTCCGCAGCTCAAGACCCCGAAGCGGGGCCCAAAAACGACAAACGCCGCGGTGCAAGAAGCACGCGGCGTAGCCGTCAGAATTGGTGCCCAGGAGAAGACTCGAACTTCCACGACATTTCTGCCACAGGTACCTGAAACCTGCGCGTCTACCAATTCCGCCACCTGGGCTCGGTGTGGGCCGCTTATGTAGCGCCGCTGCGGACCCCCGTCAACACGATTTTTCGACCTTACTCGCAAATTTTTGCCACATGGCCGCACCGGCGTGCAAACGCGCCTCGGGCCTAGCCCTGCGCGTGCGGTTTCTATATAAGCATCGCCGTTCGGCGCAATGCCCCACACGCGGCCAAGGTTTTTGGCGCCTATCGGAACGGCACGGGAGAAGGTCGATGTCCTATCGCTATCGGATTGCCACGGTGTTCGGCGGGTCCGGCTTCATCGGCCGCCACCTGATCCGCCGCCTCGCCAAGGCCGGCTACATCGTGCGGATCGCCGCGCGCCGGCCGCACCAGGCCAACTTCCTGAAGACCGCCGGCGCGGTCGGCCAGATCGTGCCGTGGGCGGTGGACGTGCGCGACGACGCCTCGGTGGCGCGCGCGGTCAAGGACGCGGACGTCGTCGTCAACCTGATCGGTGCGCTGTACGAGACCGCGCCCTGGTCGTTCGACACGGTGCACGTCGATGCGCCGGCCCGCATCGCGCGTCTCGCCAGGGAGGCGGGGGCGGAGCGTCTGGTGCACGTGTCGGCGCTAGGAGCCGACGCCAATTCGGAGTCGGCCTACGCGCGCTCCAAGGCGGCGGGCGACAAGGCGGTGCTGGCGGCCTTCCCCGGCGCCACCATCCTGCGCCCCAGCATCGTCTTCGGCCCCGAGGACCGCTTCTTCAACAAGTTCGCCGCGATGGCGCAGGTGTCGCCCGTGCTGCCGCTGGTCGGCGGCGGCAAGACCCGCTTCCAGCCGGTGAGCGTCAACGACCTCGCCGACGCCATCGTCGCGGTGATCGAGCGCGACGACGCCAAGGGCCGCGTCTTCGAGCTGGGCGGCCCGAACACCTACACCTTCAAGGAGCTGATGCAGCTCATGCTGAAGGTGATCGAGCGTCCCGGTCGCTTCCTCCTGCCGATCCCCTGGCGCCTGTCGGAGACGCTGGGTGGCATCCTGGAGAAGGTGCCCTTCATCGCCCCGCTGCTGACCCGCGACCAAGTCGAGCTGCTGAAGACGGACAACGTCGTCTCCGGCCGCGAGCCCGGTTTCGAGCAGCTCGGCATCGCTCCGGCGGCGCCGGAGGTGATCCTGCCGACCTATCTGTTCCGCTTCATCGTCGGCGGCCGCACCAACACGCTGACCCGCGACGTGGGCGCGCACGAGAAGTATCCGGGCTGAGCGGGCGCTCACCCCCTGTGGAAAGCTGATGGAAAGCCCCGGCCGCCCGGCCGGGGCTTTTTCTTGTCACGCCGTTGACAGACCCCGGCCGCGCGGCCGCGCGCTACTCCTCCCGACCGTCAGCATGGCCGGGAGCGTCTTTCATGGGTCTCATCACGATCGCCTTCGGCCAGTCGGCCGCTGCCAAGCTTCAGCCGCTCGGCCTCAAGATCTTCTCGGCGCGCGGCAACCTGTCGCTGGACGCCGATAGCTGGTTCGAGGCGCCGGGCTCGACGCAGCCCTCGCTGGCCCCGGACTCGCTGGTGCAGGTCGGCGCCTTCGCGTCGCTGGCCGGCGGCGGCACCATGGGGAACGTGTGGGTCGGCCGCTACGTCTCCATCGCTGCCGGGGTGACGATCGGGATGCACAACCACCCGACCGACTGGCTGAGCACGTCGCGGCTCACCTACTACCCGCAGATCCATGAATGGCACAGGTTCTGCGGCGACGGCGGCCCCGCGGTGACCAGCGGGCTGCGGCGCCCCTTCGACGGCGCCTGCGCGATTACCGAGATCGGCAACGACGTGTGGATCGGGCAGGGGGTGTTCATCCGCTCCGGCGTGCGCATCGGCGACGGTGCGGTGATCGGCGCCCGCTCGGTGGTGGTCAAGGACGTGGAGCCCTACACCGTCGTGGCCGGGACGCCGGCAAAGCCGCTGCGCCGGCGCTTCCCCGACGCCGTGGTCGAGCGGCTGCTGGCGGCGCGGTGGTGGCGCTATTCGCTGTACGACATGGCCGGCGTGCCGTTCGAGGACGTGCCGGCGGCGCTGGACGCCATCGAGGAACGGGTCGCGCGCGGCGATCTCAAGGAGTACCGGGCGCCGGTCCACAGCGCCGCCGACCTGGCGGCGCTGTTCGCACCGGAAGGTGATCAGAGATAGATCATCCCCAGGATCAGGATGCCGATCGCGATGCGGTACCAGCCGAACGGAGCGAAGCCGTAGCGGCCGATGAAGTTGACGAACGACCGCACCACCACGATGGCCGACAGGAACGCCACCACGAAGCCCACCGCGATCAGCGTGGCGCCGTCGCTGCTCATGTGGCTCCAGTTCTTGTAGAGGTCGTAGACGGTGGCCCCGAACATCGTCGGGATCGCCAGGAAGAAGGAGAACTCCGCGGCGGTGCGGCGGTCGACGCCCAGCATCAGCGCGCCCAGGATGGTGGCGCCTGAGCGCGACACGCCGGGCACCAGCGCCAGACACTGGAACAGGCCGATCTTCAGGGCCAGGGGGGCGGTGAAGCGCTCCACCTCGTGGTAGCGGGGTGTTGGTACGAACCGCTCGACCACCAGGATGATGATTCCGCCGATGATCAGCGACACGCAGACCACCGTGGTGTTGAACAGCACCGCCTTGATGAAGCCGTGCAGCACCAGCCCGAGCACCGCCGAGGGCAGGAAGGCCAGAAGCACGGCAATGACGAAGCGCCATGCCCGCGGATCGCTGCGCAGGCCTATCAGCACGTTCCACAGCCGGCTGAAATAGACGACGCAGATCGCCAGGATGGCGCCGAGTTGGATCACCACCTCGAAGACGTGCCCCGGCGGCCCGTCGAACCCCAGCAGGTCGTCGAACAGAATGATGTGGCCGGTCGAGGAGACGGGCAGGAACTCCGTCAAGCCCTCGACGAGGCCGAGAACGGCGGCATCAACGTACGGGTTGGACATGGGTGTTGGCGCTCGGCACGGTCGCGGATGGGGCGCCCCGCGGTGGTCGCCGCCGGGACCGTGGCTGTATAGCAGCCGGTCCCTTGGATGGCGATGGGGGATGGTTCGGTACCCCAAAGAGAGCGATGGGTCCGAAACGGTACTAATTTCTGCCCCGATTTCAGGCGCCGCAATGGCCGCGATTCAGCTGTGCGGCAAATAGGTCAGCATATGTTCCCTATCGTCGATTTTTTGCTCGCGAGTCCTGCGCCCGTAAGGTATATGACGATGCGACCGCGCTGTTTGCGGTCGATGATTTCCACCGCGGCAGCGTCTCCCCACAGAGGGTAGGGCTGCTGCGCCGAGCGCGAGGAGCAGGCGTCATGGCGAAGCAGAAGATGTTGGGCTTTGTGCACACGGCACAGCGCATGCCCGACAAGCGCACCGCCGAGGAGCGCCGCAAGGACTTCCGCGAGATCTACGCCCGCTTCACCGACCAGCGCGCCACCGAGCAGGCCAACCGCTGCTCGCAGTGCGGCGTGCCGTTCTGCCAGGTGCACTGCCCGGTGCAGAACAACATCCCCGACTGGCTGAAGCTGACCGCCGAGGGCCGGCTGGAGGAGGCGTACGAGGCGTCCCAGGCGACCAACAACCTGCCGGAGATCTGCGGCCGCATCTGCCCGCAGGACCGCCTGTGCGAGGGCAACTGCGTCATCGAGCAGTCCACCCACGGCGCCGTCACCATCGGCTCGGTCGAGCGCTACATCAACGACACCGCCTGGGAGCAAGGCTGGGTCAAGCCGCGCGTCCCGAGCCGCGAGCTGGGTGCGTCGGTCGGCATCATCGGCGCCGGCCCGGCCGGCCTCGCCGCCGCGGAGGAACTGCGCGCCAAGGGCTACGAGGTGCACGTCTACGACCGCTACGACCGCATGGGCGGGCTGATGGTCTACGGCATCCCCGGCTTCAAGCTGGAGAAGGACGTGGTGCAGCGCCGCGTGCAGCTGCTGGTCGACGCCGGCGTGACCTTCCACGCCAACTTCGAGGTCGGCCGCGACGCCACGCTCGCCGACCTGCGCCGCAAACACGCCGCCGTGCTGATCGCCACCGGCGTCTACAAGGCGCGCGACCTCGACGCGCCGGGCGCCTCGCTGGGCAACATCGTGCCGGCGTTGGAGTACCTCACCGCGTCCAACCGCAAGGACCTGGGCGATGCCGTGCCGGCCTTCGAGGACGGCTCGCTGAACGCCGTCGGCAAGAACGTCGTGGTGGTCGGCGGCGGCGATACCGCCATGGACTGCGTGCGCACCGCCATCCGCCAGGGCGCCACCTCGGTGAAGTGCCTGTACCGCCGCGACCGCAAGAACATGCCCGGTTCGCAGCGCGAGGTCGCGCACGCCGAGGAGGAGGGCGTCGAGTTCATCTGGCAGGCCGCCCCCGAGGCGTTCGTCGGTGACGGCAATGTGAGCGGCGTGCGCGCCGTGCGCATCCACCTGGGCGTGGCCGACGCCACCGGCCGCCAGACGCCGCAGGTGATCGAGGGCTCGGAGTTCACCATCGAGGCCGACATCGTCATCAAGGCGCTGGGCTTCGACCCGGAGAACCTGCCGGACCTGTTCGACGAGCCGGGCCTGAAGGTGACGCGCTGGGGCACGGTCACCGCCGACGCGCGCACCAAGATGACGAGCGTCGACGGCGTGTTCGGCGCCGGCGACATCGTGCGCGGCGCCTCGCTGGTGGTCTGGGCGATCCGCGACGGCCGCGACGCCGCCGAATCGATCCACGCCTACGTCAAGGCGAAGGCCGTGGCCTACGCCGAAGCGGCCGAGTAAGCGCGGGACCGGTCCCGCACACCAAATCCAAGGGTTCCGGGGGCGCTCGCGCTCCCGGTCTGGCCGAGGGGTACGCCCCCTCGCGATCTTAAGACTGAAAGGGTCCACCGATGACCGAGATGCTGAACCAGGGTGAGCAGTTCGTCGCCGAGTACCGCGCCAACGTGGAGCGGCTGACCGCGGCCAACCTGGCCGACATCGTCGAGGAGCACGACGCCTGCGGCGTCGGCTTCATCGCCGCGATCGACGGCAAGCCCCGCCGTTCGGTGGTCGAGAAAGGCATCGAGGCCCTGAAGGCGGTCTGGCACCGCGGCGCCGTGGACGCCGACGGCAAGACCGGCGATGGCGCCGGCATCCACGTGCAGGTGCCGCAGAAGTTCTTCAAGGACCACGTCCGCGTCATCGGCCACACGCCGCCGGAGAACAACCTCGCCGTCGGCCAGGTCTTCCTGCCGCGCGTCTCGCTTGACGCGCAGGAGGCCTGCCGCTGCATCGTCGAGACCGAGATCCTGAACTTCGGCTACTACATCTATGGCTGGCGCCAGGTGCCGATCAATGTCGACATCATCGGCGAGAAGGCCAACGCCACCCGGCCGGAGATCGAGCAGATCATCGTCGGCAACAGCAAGGGCGTGTCGGACGAGCAGTTCGAGCTGGACCTCTACGTCATCCGCCGCCGCATCGAGAAGGCGGTGCGGGCCGAGCAGATCAATGACTTCTACATCTGCACGCTGTCGGCGCGCTCGATCATCTACAAGGGCATGTTCCTGGCCGAGCAGCTCTCGACCTTCTACCCCGACCTGACGGACGAGCGGTTCGAGTCGAACTTCGCCATCTACCACCAGCGCTACTCGACCAACACGTTTCCGACCTGGCCGCTGGCGCAGCCGTTCCGCATGCTCGCCCACAACGGCGAGATCAACACGCTGAAGGGCAACGTCAACTGGATGAAGGCGCACGAGACCCGGATGGAGCATCCGGTGTTCGGCGCCCACATGGCCGACATCAAGCCGGTGATCGGCGTCGGCCTGTCCGACTCCGGCGCGCTCGACACCGTGTTCGAGGTGCTGGTGCGCGCCGGCCGCTCGGCCCCGATGGTGAAGATGATGCTGGTGCCGCAGGCGCTGACCAGCTCCTCCACCACGCCGGAGACGCACAAGGCGCTGATCGGCTACTGCAACTCGGTCATGGAGCCATGGGACGGCCCGGCCGCGCTTGCCATGACCGACGGCCGCTGGGTGGTCGGCGGCATGGACCGCAACGGCCTGCGCCCGATGCGCTACACCATCACCAGCGACGGTCTGATCATCGCCGGCTCGGAGACGGGCATGGTGAAGATCGACGAGACGCAGGTGAAGGAGAAGGGCCGCCTCGGCCCGGGGCAGATGATCGCCGTCGATCTGGTGGCCGGCAAGCTGTACAGCGACACCGGCATCAAGGACCTGCTGGCCGCCCAGAAGCCCTGGGGCAACTGGGTCAAGAACACCACGCACCTGGACGAGCTGGTCAAGAAGGCCTCGCAGCAGGGCGAGCCGGCCGACCTGGAGAAGGCGCAGCTGCGCCAGCGCCAGTTGGCGTTCGGCATCACCATGGAAGACCTCGAGCTGATCCTCCACCCGATGGTCGAGGACGCCAAGGAGGCCGTGGGCTCGATGGGCGACGACAGCCCCATCGCCGTGCTGTCGGAGAAGTACCGCGGCCTGCACCACTTCTTCCGCCAGAACTTCTCCCAGGTCACCAACCCGCCCATCGACTCGCTGCGCGAGCGCCGGGTGATGAGCCTGAAGACGCGCCTGGGCAACCTCGGCAACATCCTGGACGAGGACGAGAGCCAGACGCGCCTGCTGCAGCTGGAATCGCCGGTGCTGACCACCGCCGAGTTCCGCGCCATGCGCGCCTACATGGCCGACACGGCGGCGGAGATCGACTGCACCTTCGCGGTGGACGGCGGCCCCGACGCGCTAAAGGACGCCCTGAAGCGCATCCGCCAGGAGGCGGAGGACGCCGTGCGCGGCGGCGCCAACCACGTCATCCTCACCGACGAGGTGATGGACGCCAAGCGCGCCGCCATCCCGATGATCCTGGCGACCGGCGCGGTGCACACGCACCTCGTGCGCAACAACCTGCGCACCTTCACCTCGCTGAACGTCCGCTCGGCCGAGTGCATCGACACGCACTACTTCGCCGTGCTGATCGGCGTCGGCGCCACCACGGTGAACGCCTACCTCGCCCAGGAGAGCATCGCCGACCGCCAGCGCCGCGGCCTGTTCGGCGACTTGGCCCTGGAGACCTGCCTGGTCCGCTTCAAGAAGGCCATCGACGAGGGCCTGCTGAAGATCATGTCGAAGATGGGCATCTCGATCATCAGCAGCTATCGCGGCGGCTGCAACTTCGAGTCCATCGGCCTGTCGCGCGCGCTGATCGCCGAGCACTTCCCGGCCATGGTCAGCCGCATCTCCGGCATCGGCCTGACCGGCATCCAGAAGAAGGTGCTGGAGCAGCACGCCATCGCCTACGACCAGGAGGCCATCGCGCTCCCCGTCGGCGGCTTCTACCGCTTCCGCAAGTCGGGCGACCGGCACGGCTGGGAGGGCGGCGTCATCCACACCCTGCAGCAGGCGGTGCAGGACGACAGCTACTCGACCTTCAAGAAGTATTCGGAGATGGTCCACAAGCGGCCGCCGATGCAGCTGCGCGACCTGCTGGAGTTCCGCAAGCTGAAGGCGCCGGTCCCGGTGGACGAGGTCGAGTCGATCACCGCCATCCGCAAGCGTTTCATCACCCCGGGCATGTCGCTGGGCGCGCTGAGCCCCGAGGCGCACGGCACCCTGAACGTCGCCATGAACCGCATCGGCGCCAAGTCGGACAGCGGCGAGGGCGGCGAGGATCCGGCGCGCTTCCGCCCGGACAAGAACGGCGACAACTGGAACAGCGCCATCAAGCAGGTGGCCTCCGGCCGCTTCGGCGTCACCGCGGAGTACCTGAACCAGTGCCGTGAGCTGGAGATCAAGGTCGCCCAGGGCGCCAAGCCCGGCGAGGGCGGCCAACTCCCCGGCTTCAAGGTGACGGAGATGATCGCCCGCCTGCGTCACTCGACGCCCGGCGTGATGCTCATCAGCCCGCCGCCGCACCACGACATCTACTCGATCGAGGATCTGGCGCAGCTCATCTACGACCTGAAGCAGATCAACCCCGAGGCCAAGGTCACGGTGAAGCTGGTCAGCCGTTCCGGTATCGGAACGATCGCGGCGGGCGTGGCCAAGGCCAACGCCGACGTGATCCTGATCTCCGGCCACTCCGGCGGCACCGGCGCCAGCCCGCAGACCTCGATCAAGTTCGCGGGCGCCCCCTGGGAGATGGGCCTGTCGGAGGTGCATCAGGTCCTGACGCTGAACAAGCTGCGCCACCGCGTGCGGCTGCGCACCGACGGCGGCCTGAAGACCGGCCGCGACATCGTCGTCGCCGCCATGCTGGGTGCGGAAGAGTTCGGCATCGGCACGGCGTCGCTGATCGCCATGGGCTGCATCATGGTCCGCCAGTGCCACTCGAACACCTGCCCGGTGGGCGTGTGCGTGCAGGACCCGAAGCTGCGCGAGAAGTTCACCGGCACGCCGGAGAAGGTGGTCAACCTCTTCACCTTCCTGGCGGAAGAGGTGCGCGAGATCCTGGCGTCGCTCGGCTTCCGCTCGCTCAACGAGGTGATCGGCCGCACCGACCTGCTGCATCAGGTCAGCCGTGGTGCTGCGCACCTCGACGACCTCGACCTGAACCCGCTGCTGGCGCAGGTCGATCCGGGCGAGAACGCGCGCTACTGCACCATGCAGGGCCGCAACGAGGTGCCGGACACCCTCGACGCCCGCATCGTCGCCGACGCCCGCCCGCTGTTCGAGGAGGGCGAGAAGATGCAGCTCGCCTACAACGCGCGGAACACGCAGCGCGCCATCGGCACGCGGCTGTCGTCGATGATCACCCGCAAGTTCGGCATGTTCGGCCTGCAGCCGGGCCACATCACGGTGCGCCTGCGCGGCACCGCCGGCCAGTCGCTCGGCGCCTTCGCGGTGCAGGGCATCAAGCTGGAGGTGATGGGCGACGCCAACGACTACGTCGGCAAGGGCCTGTCCGGCGGCACCATCGTGGTGCGGCCGACCACCTCCTCGCCGCTGGAGAGCAACAAGAACACGATCATCGGCAACACGGTTCTCTACGGTGCGACGGCCGGCAAGCTGTTCGCCGCGGGCCAGGCCGGCGAGCGGTTCGCGGTGCGCAACTCGGGCGCGGCCGTGGTGGTCGAGGGCTGCGGCTCCAACGGCTGCGAGTACATGACCGGCGGCACGGCGGTCATCCTCGGCGCGGTCGGCGACAACTTCGGCGCCGGCATGACCGGCGGCATGGCCTACGTCTACGACGAGAACGGCAGCTTCCCGCTGTCGGTCAACGACGAGAGCATCATCTTCCAGCGCATCGAGGTGGCGCACTACGAGGACCAGCTCAAGCGCCTGATTGAGGAGCACGTCGAGGAGACGGACAGCCGTTTCGCCGCCCAGATCCTCAACGACTGGGAGCGCGCGCTGCCGAAGTTCTGGCAGATCGTGCCGAAGGAGATGCTGAGCCGTCTGGAGGTGCCCGTCACCGCCGCGGCGCCGGCGGCGGCCGAGTAAGGGCGGATCACGCATATGTGAAAGTACGGCGGCCCGAATTCCCTTCGGGTCGCCGTTTTCGTGTCCGGCTGTGTCGTTCCCGCCCTATCCACGGCATTCGAGACGGAATAACATCGACTCGGAACGGTTGATGGTTCGGTTGGATCGCGACCTGGACGGAGACGGGAGAATGCCGTTCGCCAACGGCTTGCGGATCGAGATGCGGCGGGCCGCCCCGACCGACGGCGCGCGCTGCGCGCGCATCTTTCTGGACGCCCGGCGCAAGGCCTTCCCCTGGCAGCCCGCGGACCGCTTCGGCCTCGACGACTACTACGACTGCGTCGAGGACGAGATGGTCATCGTCGCCGAGGTGGACGGGGAGGTCGTCGGTTTCGTCTCCATCGACCTGCCCGAGCGCTTCATCCACACCCTGTTCATCGACCCGCTCTGGCAGCAGCGCGGCATCGGCACGCTGCTGCTGCGCGAGGCGCTGGCGGAACTGCGCGGCACCGCCCAGCTGACCTGCTCCGCCCGCAACGCCGCGGCACGGGCCTTCTACGAGCACAACGGCTGGGTCCCGGTGCCGGGTGCCAACGACGACCGCGAGGCGCACGTCCTCTATCGCAAGGCTGATTGAGCACCTGCGAAAGCAGGGTGTTTTCCGGCGGTTGCTTGCGCTACAGTCCGGCCCGGCATGAGGACCCTTTACCATCACCCCCTCTCCCCGATCGCGCGCCTGGCGCGCCTGTCGCTGGCCGAAAAGGGCCTGGAGTTCGACGCCGTCGTCGAAAAGCCGTGGGAGCGGCGCACCGACTTCCTGGCGCTCAACCCCGCCGGGGAGGTGCCGGTGCTCGTCGAGGACGACGGCACGGTCATCGCCGACGGCTGGACGGTGATCGAGTACCTGGAGGAGGCGTACCCCACCGTCCCGCTGCTGCCGCCCGAGGTGGTCGGCCGCGCCGAGGTGCGGCGCATCGCGGCGTGGTACCTGCGCAAGTTCGACCGCGAGGTGGTCGAGAATCTGGTGGGCGAGAAGCTGATCAAGCGTATCTCCAGCCAGGGTCACCCCTACGCCCCGGCGATCCGTGCTGGCCTCGCCAACATCCACTACCACCTCGACTACATCGCCTTCCTGGCCGAGCGCCGGGCGTGGCTGGCGGGGCCGAGCTTCACGCTGGCCGACCTCGCGGCGGCGGCGGCGCTGAGCTGCGTGGACTACATCGGCGACGTGCCGTGGGACGAGGTGCCGGAGGCCAAGGACTGGTACGCCCGCATCAAGTCGCGGCCGAGCTTCCGGCCTCTGCTGGCCGATACCATCCCGGGATGCCCCCCACCGCGGCATTACGCGGACCTGGATTTCTGACGCACTGCGCCGGCGCTTCGACCTCGCGGACCCCGCTGGCCATCAAGCAGTTTTCCAAACCGTCATTCCCGCGAAAGCGGGATCTCCAGTGCTCGCGTCCGCGAGCCACATGAGTCATGTCGCCGCTGTCGCGGCTCACGCTGGATCCCCCCTCCGCGGGGATGACGGCCAAGAGGGTGTTCGTTCTGGAGAGCGTCAATTGACGTTCATCAATCAAATCGCAATGAAACTCCTTCTGCCTGCAAGCATTCCCCCGCTTGCCACGTCCCGGGTCCACTCCCATTTCCTCGTTTGAAGCGCTGATCCTCCACCCACGGGGCGCGGCGTTTTGCCTTGACTTCGGTCAAAGGCACTTCTTGATTCCGACCGACTGTCTTGCGAAAACGTACAAAACGAACAAATGCATCCCCGGGAGTTTCCATGACCGTGCAGACCTTTGATATGAGCGGCAGCGACGCGCCGGCCGGCCCCTCGAAGGGCACCCTCGGCTTCATCATTTTCGCCCTGCTGTGCCTGCTGCCGCTGTCCAGCGACACCTTCGTCTCGCTGATCGGCAAGGCGAGCGGCGTCTCCGGCCTCCTCGCCTACGTCTTCGCCTGGAGCGCGTCCTTCGCCATGGGGCTGCTGGCGCTGGTCGCCATCGGCGTTCCGGCGCTGGTGCTCTGGCATCTTCTCGCCGATCGGCGCTGAGCCTACTTGGCCGCCCCGGACCGTTCCAGCCCGGCGAGGTTGCCGCGTGCAACGCGGGCTGGGCTTGAGTCCGGGGCGACGCGCTCGACCAGCTTCCAGTCGTCGCGCGCGCCCTTGGCGTCACCGGCCAGCGCCTTGACGTTGCCGCGCAGCAGCAGCGCCTCCGGATCGCCGGGCTTCAGCTCCAGCGCTTGGGCCACGTCGGCCAGCGCCTGCCGGGTGTTGCTCAGCGCCTTGTGCGCGGCGGCGCGGTAGAGCCACGCGTCGGCCCGCGCCGGATCCTTGGCGAGCACCGTGTTCAGGTCATCGACGGCGTCCCAGTAGCGCTCGCCCTCCGCGCGCGCGATGGCGCGATCGACCAGCAGGTCGGCGTCGCCGGGCTGGCGCTCCAGCGCCGCGGTGTAGAGCCGCTCCGCCCGCGCGCTGTCGCCGGCACGCAGCCACGCCCAGCCGGCCCGACCGAGCACCGCGGCACCGGCCCGCGGGTCCTTCTGCCCCAGTTCCGTGGCGATGTCCTCCAGGTGCCGGCCGGCCTCGGCGAAGTCGCCGCGGTGGAACAGCGCCAGCGCGTGGCACAGCCGGGCCGGCGTGCCGCCGCCCTTGGCCTGCCAGCCGGCGGCGCGCTCCAGCGCCTCATCGGGCTGCATCTCGGCGAGCTTCAGGCATTCCTGCAACTCGGCGTCGGCGGCGAGCGCCGGGCCGGCCAGCAGGAAGGGCAGGGCGACGAGCGTATGGAACAGCCCGGAGAAAAGATTGCGCTGGATCATGACGGCCCTACACTCGGCCATCGCGCACCGGTGCGCAAGACCAAGAAGGCTTCTCGATGACCGCTCCCCGCCTGTTCGTCTTCGGCCTCGGCTACACCGCCGGGGTGCTCGCCCGCCAGTTGGCGGCCGAGGGATGGCGGATCGCCGGCACCTGCCAGACTGCGGAGAAGCGCGCCGAGCTGGAGTCCCTGGGTTACGAGGCCCACGTCTTCGACCGCGAGCACCCGCTGCCGGACGCCAAGGCGGTGTTGAGGGACGCCACCCACCTGCTGCTCAGCATCCCGCCCGACCGCAAGGGCGATCCGGTGCTGGCGCTGCACGGCCAGGACATCGCCGACCTGATCAGCCTGGAGTGGGCCGGCTATCTCTCCACCACCGGCGTCTACGGCGACACCGGGGGCGAGTGGGTGAGCGAGGCCTCCTGGCTGCGGCCGACCAGCGACCGCTCCAGGCGCCGGATCGAGGCGGAGAAGGGATGGCTCAACCTCTACCGCCAGTACGGGGTGCCGCTGCACGTCTTCCGCCTGCCCGGCATCTACGGGCCGGGGCGCAGCGCCATCGACCAGCTGCGCGCCGGCGAGGCCCGGCGCATCGACAAGCCCGGCCACCTGTTCGGCCGCATCCACGTGGAGGACATTGCCGGGGCGCTGCGCGCCTCCATGGCGACGATGAATCCGGGCGCCGTCTACAACGTTTGCGACGACGAGCCGGCCGAGCCGCAGGAGGTCATCCGCTTCGCCGCCGAGCTGCTGGGTATGGAACCGCCGCCGCTGGTCCCCTACGAGAAGGCCGAGCTGTCTGAGATGGCCCGGAGCTTCTGGGCCGACAACCGCCGTGTGAAGAACGAGCGCCTCAAGACGAAGCTCGGCTACGCGCTGAAGTACCCGAGCTACCGGGAGGGGCTGAAGGCGCAGGCGGAGGCGGGCTGACCGTCAGCCTGCCCCATCCTTTCTGACGTGCAGCCGCACCCACTCGCCGAACTTCCGTCGACGACCAGCGTGTGCATCTTGATCCACTTGCCGATGAAGCCCAGCACCAGGAAGCGGGCCAGGTAGTCGTCCGGCTCGGCGCCGGTGCGCACGAAGGTCGAGATGTCCTCGATCTGCTGCAGGAAGGTGGCGTGCAGCTTGCGGTGCGCCTCCAGGCCGGGATAGCCGTGCGCCGCCATCAGCGCCTCCTCCCGCGCGAAGTGGTCGCGGGTGAAGGACAGCAGCTCTGCGCACACACCCTTCAGGTCGATCGCGCCGTCCTCGCGCTCCAGCGAATGGCGGATGATGTTGTAGACGCGGTAGAGCGTGCGGTGCTCGTCGTCGATCTCGGGAATGGCGAGGCTGGCCGAGTCGTCCCAGACCAGGTCCGTCGTGGTCATGGACCTCCCCCACGTGCTGCGCTTAATGGTTCGAAGACTAAGGTGTTTCCCGGCCAAATGCCACGATGACTATGCGCCGCCGCGGAATCCGACACAGTCGAATATGTATATTACTTGATATCGCCATATGGTTGCGACGAAACGTCTCGCACCTCTTGCGCGCCGCGCTGGTGAATAATAATCAGGCTGGATAATTGTTGGGGCACGGCGGACACCATGCCGCGTGACGATCTTCGGGAACGGATGACCAAACGGCCGGAGGATGGGCAGGAAGGCCACCGCGACCATCTGCGCAGGCAGGTGGACGAGCTGGTCAGCCGTGTGCCGAAGCATGCCCTGCGCGCCGTCATCGACGAGATCGAGAACACCAACGCACAGAACAGCACGCGGGCCCAAACCCTGCGCGACGCGCTGGTGGAGCAGTTCAACAAGCTCCGCCCCTTCAAGGCGCGCCGCCTGTTCACCGGCCTGTTCGAGCCGCTCCTGGTCGACGACCCGATTCTCTACCGCACCCGCGACCCGATCCCCGGCCTGATCCAGCGCGTCGATATGGGTGGCCTGTGGCACGCGCTGAGCCGCTTCGCCTTTCCCGACACCGCCATGCGGGTGCAGGAACGCCTCGACGCGATGTCGCAGGAGGATCTGCTCGACCGGGTGCTGGTGTCGCCGGACGCGCTGGCGATGCGCGCCATCATGCGCGACGAAGCGGTGCATTTCCTCGCGCACGCGCTGAAGACCCGCCGCACCGCTGAGGAGTTCCTGATCCTCGCCAACCGCGAGGCGCTGCGCGACGCCCGCCAGCGCAGCCCGCACCTGACCTGGAAGGCCCCGATCGACGTGACGCAGCTCGCCTTCGTCCGTGCGGTGCTGGAGGAGAACGAGGCGATCCTGCCGATGATGGAGCGCATGCGGCAGGACTTGTCCGACACCCCCGCCGGCGGCGACGGCACGGCGGCGGAGGTGGACGGGCAGGCGGCCATCGTCGTCGGCTTCATGCGCGGCATGCGCATGGCCTGCCCGAACCGCGATATCGACGACCCCGTCGTCTGGCTGCCGCCCTTGCTGGCGCTCAATGTCAAGCGCCGCTACGACGTGGTGCTGCGCTACGTGCGCGAGTACGGGGGCCCGGCGGTCAGCGACAGTCACCCCCTGCACCAAGCGCTGTTCGGCCACTTTTCCGCCAGCTGCTCGGCGATGACCGACCTGATCCGCGCGGTGTTCGGCGAAATGGGCGCTCAAGGGGGAGGAATGGACGGACACGCGCTGTCCCTCTCCCGCCCGGTGCGCGAGACGCTGGACGAGGCACGGAGGCGCTTCGACCAGTCGCTGAACGCGCTCAACGCCGGCGGCCTGATGGCGACGCGGCTGATCGGCCCGCGGGTGCGCGGCCTGCTGGGTGAGGTGACGCGGCTGCTGACCTCCACCGTTCTGCCGTTGGTGGTCGAGCGCACGCGCACGGCGGCGGCGGCCCGCAACGCCCCGGCGCCCGACCACGACGACGTGGTGTGGCTGCTGGAGTTCGTCTGGGCCTGGGGCGCCACGCTGGGCAGCGTCGGCTACGCCAGTCCGGAGATCACCGCCGCCCGTGGCCGCATCGTCGAGGACGCCGGTGTCGCCTTCATCCAGGCCACCAAGGCCGAGGAGGAGGACGAGGCGCTGCCCGCGCGCATGCAGCACATCGTGCGCATCAACCGCCTGCTGTGTGCCCTGGGCACCGACGTGACGCCGTGGGTGAGCGCGGTCAGCCAGGGGTTGCAGAGGGTGGTGCGGCATTACCTGGAAGGCCCGGCCGAGATCACGCCGGAGGCGCGCTTCGTCATCGATCGTCTGATCGCCGCCGTCCGCACCGAACTCGGCCGCTCGCGGCACTGGCAGAGCGCGGACCTCGTCGCGCTGCTGCGGCTTTACGAGGCGCGGCTGGGGTGAGGCCGTCCCCCCCGGGCACCCCTTTCGCGACGAATTTGGTTCGGCAAACCGCGCGTTGTGGTATCATGCGCGCCCGTTCCGACCCGGCGTTCCGGGCCGGAGGCGGGCCACGCAACCGGCGAATCGCCACCACCCGACCCGCCTGAGACAGACGACCCGCATGAACATCATCATCGAACGTGCAGCCCTGCTTCGGTCCCTCGGTCACGTGCAGAGCGTGGTGGAACGCCGCAACACCATTCCGATCCTCTCCAACGTCCTGCTGCGCGCCAAGGAGGGCGAGCTGTCGCTGGCCGCCACCGACATGGACCTGGAGATGGTGGAGACCGTCCCGGCCACCATCGGCCGCCCCGGCGGCACGACCGCCCCGGCGCACACGCTGTACGACATCGTGCGCAAGCTGCCCGACGGCAGCCAGGTTGAGCTGGACGTCTCGGGCGACGGCTCGATCCTGACGCTGCGCTCCGGCCGCTCGCAGTTCAAGCTGTCCTGCCTGCCGGTGGAGGACTTCCCGCAGCTCTCCGGCGGCGAGCTGAAGCACAGCTTCGGCCTGGCCGCCGCCGACCTGCGCGCGCTGATCGACCGCACGCGCTTCGCCATCTCCACCGAGGAGACGCGCTACTACCTCAACGGCATCTACGTGCACGCCGCGCGCACCGCGGCGGCCACCGGCGACATCCCGGTGCTGCGCGCCGTCGCCACCGACGGCCACCGGCTGGCGCGGGTCGAGATGCCGCTGCCGGACGGCGCCGACGGCATCCCCGGCGTCATCGTGCCGCGCAAGACGGTCATGGAGATCCGCAAGCTGATCGACGAGGCGGCCGACCGCATCGAGATCTCGCTGTCGGAGAACAAGATCCGTTTCGCCTTCGATCAGATCATCGTGACATCGAAGCTGATCGACGGCACCTTTCCGGACTACGAGCGCGTCATCCCCGTCGGCAACGACAAGGTGCTGGAGGTCGACGCCCGCCTGTTCGCCGCCGCGGTGGACCGCGTGGCGACCATCTCGACCGAGAAGAGCCGGGCGGTGAAGCTGGCCGTCAGCCGCGGCACGCTGACCCTGTCGGCGACCAGCCCCGAAGCCGGCAGCGCCACCGAGGAACTGGAGGTCAATTACCAGGACACCCCCCTGGAAATCGGCTTCAACTCTCGCTATCTGTTGGACATCACTCAACAAATCGAGGGCGAGGGCGCCCGCTTCACCTTGGCGGACGCGGCGTCGCCCACCATCATCCGCGACGTCGCGGACGGCACGGCGCTGTACGTGTTGATGCCGATGCGCGTCTGACCCGGTGAGGGGCGGACGCCTGCCCCTTCCACGGAACGGACCAGTGCTCGAAGCGAGACGGATTCAGGAAGTGACGGCGGCCGAGGCCCTGGCGGTCACGCGTCTGACGCTGACGCGTTTCCGCGGCTATGAGCATGTGCGCCTGGCGCCCGATTATCGCCCCGTCGCCTTGATCGGTCCGAACGGTGCCGGCAAGACCAACCTGTTGGAGGCGGTCAGCTTCCTCGCCCCCGGCCGCGGGCTGCGCGGCGCCAAGCTGGCGGAGGTGCAGCGCATCGGTTCCGCCCCCGGTGAAGGCTGGGCGGTGGCGGCCACCGTGCGCACGCCGCTGGGTCCGGTCGAGATCGGAACCGGCAAGGACGCCCACCATGAGGGTGACCGCCGCGTCGTGCGCATCGACGACCATCCGGTGAAGGGCCAGACCGCGCTGGCCGAGCACGTCGCCGTGGTCTGGCTGACGCCGCAGATGGACCGGCTGTTCCTGGAGGGCTCCAGCGGCCGGCGCCGTTTCCTCGACCGCCTCGTCTTCGGCTTCGACCCGGCGCACGCCGGCCGGTTGTCGCGCTACGAGCACACGCTGCGCGAGCGCGCCCGGCTGCTGCGCGACGGCCGCTTCGACGACGGCTGGCTGTCGGGGCTGGAAGACCAGATGGTGACCACCGGCATCGCCGTCGCCGCGGCGCGGCGCGATGTGGTGCAGCGCCTGCGCTCCGCCTGCGCGCGCGCCGTGGGTCCGTTCCCCGGCGCCGACCTCGCAGTGGAGGGCACGGTGGAGACCTGGCTGAACGACGGCCCGGCGCTGGCCGCAGAGGACGCGCTGCGCGACGCTCTGCGCGCCGGCCGTCGTATCGATTCCGAAACGGGTGGTGCATCGGTTGGCCCGCACAAGAGCGACCTGTCGGTCCGCCATCACGCCAAGGACATGCCGGCGGCGCTGTGCTCGACCGGCGAACAGAAGGCGCTGCTGATCGCCATCGTGCTGGCCAACGCCCGCCTGCTGGCCGCCGAGCGGGGAGCGGCGCCGCTGCTGCTGCTGGACGAGGTCGCCGCGCACCTCGACGCCGACCGTCGGGAGGCGCTGTTCGGCGAAATCCTGGCGCTGGGCAGCCAGGCCTGGATGACCGGCACCGACGCCGCGGTGTTCGACCCGCTGGGCGACGACGCCTGCCGCTTCCGGGTGGAGGACGCGCACGTCAGGCCCGGGTAGAACCCAAAAAAATGCGGCGAATCGCACCGCGACGCACCATATTCCGCACGACCTCTGTTATAACCGAGCCATGGCACAAGAAGCACTGAAACCCGTCCTCCCGCAGGAGGAATACGGCGCCGAGTCGATCACCGTCCTGCGTGGTCTCGATGCCGTGCGCAAGCGTCCCGGCATGTACATCGGCGACACCGACGACGGTTCGGGCCTGCACCACATGGTCTACGAGGTCGTCGACAACGCCATCGACGAGGCGCTGGCCGGCTACTGCGACGCGGTGCAGGTGACGCTGAACGCCGACGGCTCGGTCACGGTGCGCGACAACGGGCGCGGCATCCCCACCGACATCCATCCGGAAGAGGGTGTGTCGGCGGCCGAGGTCGTCATGACCCAGCTGCACGCCGGCGGCAAGTTCAACCAGAACTCCTACAAGGTGTCGGGCGGCCTGCACGGCGTCGGCGTGTCGGTGGTGAACGCGCTGTCGGAGACGCTGGACCTGCGCATCTGGCGCGGTGGCCGGGCCTGGGAGATGCGCTTCCGCCACGGTGTGCCCGACGCCCCGCTGGCGGACGTCGGCGCGGCCCCGGTGCTGGATGGCGGTAAAGTGCTGAGCGGCACGGAGGTCACCTTCCTGCCGTCCAAGGAGACCTTCTCGAACACCGAGTTCGACTTCGCGACGCTGGAGCACCGGCTGCGCGAGCTGGCCTTCCTGAATTCGGGCGTGCGCCTCGTGCTGACCGACGCCCGCGGTGTCGAGCCCAAGGTCTGCGATCTTCATTACGAAGGCGGATTGGAAGCCTTCGTGCAGTGGCTCGACCGTTCGAAGGTGGCGCTGCACAAGCCGGCCATCAGCGTGAAGGCCGAGCGTCCGACCGAGCACGGCGGCGTGGTCACCGTGGAATGCTCGCTGCAGTGGAACGACAGCTACCACGAGACGACGCTCTGCTTCACCAACAACATCCCGCAGAAGGACGGCGGCACGCACCTCGCCGGCTTCCGCGCGGCGCTGACGCGGGCGATCAACAACTACGCCAACGAATCCGGCATCGCTAAGAAGGAGAAGGTCAACCTCTCGGGCGACGACGCCCGCGAAGGCCTGACCTGCGTCCTCTCGGTGAAGGTTCCGGACCCGAAATTCTCCAGCCAGACCAAGGATAAGCTCGTCTCGTCCGAGGTCCGCCCGGTGGTCGAGGCGATCGTCGGCGAGCAATTGGCGCAGTATTTCGAGGAACACCCGGCCGACGCCAAGCGCGTCGTGCAGAAGGTGGTCGAGGCCGCCGCGGCCCGCGAGGCGGCGCGCAAGGCGCGCGAGCTGACGCGGCGCAAGGGCGCGCTCGACATGGCCTCGCTGCCCGGCAAGCTGGCGGATTGCCAGGAGCGCGATCCGGCGGGGTCGGAGCTGTTCATCGTCGAGGGCGATTCGGCGGGCGGCTCGGCCAAGCAGGGGCGCTCGCGCCAGTTCCAGGCCATCCTGCCGCTGCGCGGCAAGATCCTGAACGTGGAGCGGGCGCGCTTCGACAAGATGCTGTCCTCGGCGGAGATCGGCACACTGATCGCCGCGCTGGGCACCGGCATCGGCCGGGACGAGTTCAACCCGGACAAGGCGCGCTACCACAAGATCATCATCATGACCGACGCGGACGTGGACGG
Source organism: Azospirillum sp. (assembly GCF_050789165.1). Lineage (NCBI taxonomy): Bacteria > Pseudomonadati > Pseudomonadota > Alphaproteobacteria > Rhodospirillales > Azospirillaceae > Azospirillum > Azospirillum sp. The sequence continues at coordinate 77,847 of NZ_JBOZRT010000155.1, read as the reverse complement.
CAGCCACATCCGCACGCTGCTGCTGACCTTCTTCTTCCGGCAAATGCCGGAGCTGATCGACCGCGGCTACCTCTACATCGCGCAGCCGCCGCTCTACCGCATCAAGCGTGGCAACGCCAAGGAGCGGTACCTGAAGGACGACCGCGCGCTGGAGGAGTTCCTGATCGAGGCGGCGCTGAACGACCTGTCGGTCACGCTGCCCGACGGCACCATCCTGCACGGCGATCCGCTGCGGGATCTGGTGGAGAAGGCGCGCTCCGGCCGGCACCACATCGACACGCTGGCCCGCAAGGCCGGCAACCTCGCGGTGATCGAGCAGGCGGCCATCGTCGGCGGCCTGTCCACGGCGCTGGCCAACGACGCCGCCCGCGCGGCCGAGGTGGCGGGCCTGATCGCCGCCCGCCTCAACGCCCAGGACGGCGAGGGCGGCTGGCGCGGCGAGGCGCTGCCGGAGGGCGGCTACATCCTGATCCGCACCCGGCGCGGCGTCACCCACCGCCATCGCCTGGACGGCGACCTGCTGAAGAGCGCCGAGGCCCGCAAGCTCGACGCCATGGCGGCCGACCTCAAGCGCTCGTTCGAGCAGCCGAGCCGCGCCTTCGAGAAGCAGAAAGAACTGCGTCCGGTGACCGGCCCGATGGCGCTGTTCGACGTGGTGATGGAACTGGGCCGCCGCGGCGTGACCATCCAGCGCTACAAGGGCTTGGGCGAGATGAACCCGGACCAGCTGTGGGAAACCACGCTGGACCCGACGAAGCGCTCGCTGCTGCAGGTGCGCGTTAACCACGCCGACCAGGCGGAGGAGGTCTTCTCCACCCTGATGGGCGACGTGGTCGAGCCTAGGCGTGAGTTCATCCAGGAGAACGCGCTGAAGGTGGCGAACCTGGACGTGTAGTGTTCTGAAACCCAGGTTCTGGGCCGGACAAGCGACGATGGGCGGAACTGGAAGGTTCCGCCCATCGTCATTTCACCCGTCGTTTCCAACACGGCGGCGCGGAACCGTCACGGTGTCCGTTGGTCCAAGGGTTCCGCCGCCCGTGCCGTCGGCAGCAGTACCCGCTGGTAGAAATAGCCGATGCCGACCAGACTCACTCCGAGCCCGAGGAAGGAAGCGACGCGGTACAGTCCCGTCAGATCCTCCATGTCGCTGAGGAAGACCTTGGCGACCACCGCCAGCACCAGCGCCAAGGCGGCATGCCGCATCCAGTCCCAGCCGAACCGTAGGGCCGCCATCAGAAGCAGCACGGCGAACAGCAGGAAGCCGGCCGAATAGCTGTACCATTCGGCGTTCGACATCTCGTATCCGGACAGCACCGGCCCCTGGAACGTGCGGCGGATCTCCAGGGCCAGATTGAGCGCGATCAGCGCGGCGGGCAGCAGCGGCGCGATCTGCCGCAGACGCCGGTACCGCGGCGTATCCAGCCGGAGATAGGCAAGCCCCAGCACGGCCGGCGCGCCGTAGGCCAGCAACAGGCGGTTCACCACCGGCCACGTCCCGACCGATTCGTCGGTCCACAGCGGGTTCAGGTACAGCATGTGCAGACCGACGATATGCGCCGCCGCCAGAACCGCCAGGGCGCGCCGGCCCCACACCGCCACCGGGCGCCCGTTCCAGCGCCGGTCAAAGGCCAGCAGGACCGCCAGCCCAAGCCACGCCAGCGTGTGAAGGGCGGCCTCCGCCAGGGTCGATGGCGCCTCCTGCAGGCTTCCAGCCATCCAGTGGTGGATGGCGAGCGACGCCAGCATGGTGGTGAAGATCAGCCCGCCGGCCTCCAGCACCATGACCACGACGTCGTCGCCCCGCCCGTCCGGCGCACCGCGCATCCACCATGCGGCGATCAGGAAGCTGAGAGCCGGCAGGCCGTATCCGTAGAAGATCCAGGCGGCACCCTCGTACTCCAGCACGATCGGATTGAAGGCCAGCCGGACCAGCACGGCGGCGGCCACCAGCAAGGCCACGCCGCGCAGCTCGCGCAGGGCCAATTGGCGCTCGAGCCACGCCAGCACCGGCACCTGAAGGGCCAGCGCTACCGTCAGCCACGCGTCGCGCAGGGTCATGGTGGCGCCCAGCGAGATGGCGCCCACGGCGCCCGCCGCGAAGGCCGCCATGCCCAGCGCGGCGCCCGGCCGGTGGCGATGCCGCGCCAGCGGGGTCGTGGCGCCGACCAGCAAGGCCGCCAGCCCGAGCGCCGCCGCCGGCCACCCGACGGCGGTGGTGGGTGGATCGACCAGCGCGTAGGCCAGCGCCAGCAACGCCAGCGGCACCAGCGCCGACACCGATGCCCACAGGGCGACCCGCCGCGCTCCCCACAGCGCGGCGAAGCCGCCGATCCCGAACAGCGCGGCGAAGCCGCCGGTCGTCCACAGGAAGCGGCCGATCTCGCCGGGCAGGCCATCGACGGTGGCCAGGACCAGCGGTTGCCCCTCCGCGTTGGTGGCGGGCGGCGCATCCGGAATGTAAGGCAGATTCCAGGGCGCGAGGGCTGCCAGCACGACGAAGGCAGCGGTCCAGCCGATGCCGGCCAGCCGCTCCACCCGCCGCCCGGCCACCAGCAGGAGCAGTGCGAACAGCCCCAGCGCGGCGAGCGACACGCCGCCGTGCCCGTCGGTCCAGGCCAGCGCCGCGGTCAGGGCTCCCAGCACCGGCACGGCCGTCATCGCCAGCCGGTCCATGGGAGGGCGGCGGCGGGGCAGCGCCCAGGCCGGCAGGACCGCCCGCCATCCGCCGGCCGGCGGTGCTGGCTCGCCCTCCGTGTCGCTCCATGGGGCGGACATCGCCGGCATCAGGAACAGCGCGGTGGTCAGCAGCAGATAGAGGCCGACCGGCAGCGCGTCGCCGTCCCTCCACACGAACGCGAACCACGTCAGCGGCCAGAACGCCGCGCCCGCCAGCGTCCCCCAGCCGAGCCAGCGCCACCCGCGCCAGCGGACCACGGCCATCGCCGCCGCCGACAGGGCCAGCAGATAGGGGAACAGCCCCCAGGCCATGGGATCGCCCGTCTCCACCAGCAGCGGCGTGGTGAAGCCGGCGAGCAGCCCCAGCGCGGCGATGAACGGCCCCTGCAGCAGCGACAACCCCATGCCGAGCAGCGACAGCGCCGCCAGCAGCACGAAGGCGATCAAAGGCGGAATGAGGTCGAACAGCGCGAAGCCGCCGTAGACGCTGGCGAAGGCGGCGAACAGCCCCGCTGCGGTCAAGGCCGGCGGGACGTAGTCGGGGCGAACCGCGGCGATGGCGCGCTGGTCCGGCCGACGCCGCAGCCATTCGCCGCCGATCACCAGCCCGGCCCCGGCCAGCAGCCCCAGCGCGACCCGCACGCCCGGCCCGAGCCAGCCTTGCTCGACCGACAGCTTGATGAAGAAGGCCGCGGCCAGCGCCATGGTGGCGCCGCCCAGCCAGATCAGCCAGCGGGAGGCCAGCGAGTCCTCCAGGTCGCGCCAACGCGAGCGCCCAGCCCCGGCCAGCGGTTCCGGTGCCGGTTCGGGAGGCGCTTCCTCGGCGACGGTGAGGGCGGGTTCCGGCTCCGGTTCGGCGACCGGAGTCCCGACGGACGCGGAGACCGTGTCGGAGACCGGCTGTTCACCGGCCGACAGACGGGCCAGGGCCTGCCGCAGTTCGGTGATCTCACGCGCCTGTCGTTTCAGGCGTTTGTCGAGACGGTGATAGACGACGCCGATCACCAGAACCAACAACAGGGTTTCCATCGCGCCGCCCTAACACTGGTCCGATGCGGCATACAAGATAGCGCCTGCAACCGGTCGGTGTCTCGGTCACCGTCCGGCGATCTCGGAAGTCCTGATCGGCAGACTGGCTGGATGATGGCTGGCGAAAGCCCCTCGTCGCCTCCGGCGGGTCGCCGTGTGCTTGGCAATCGCCGACCGCCGGCACAGGTTTGGCAATCGCCGACCAGCCCCGAGTCGGGGCGTTTTCCAGCGCCGGCCTTGGCAATCGCCGGCCAAAGCCTTGGCGATCACCGACCGCGACTCGTGGTCATCCCCAGGCAATCGCCGACCAAGCAAATAGACTCCAGCAAATAGGCCTTCAAATAGCTTGGTCGGCGACTGCCAAATGGACTCCCCGGCGCCCTGCATGATGGAGTGCGCACCGATGGAGGACCCTATGGGTGATGTGCACCAACTCGTGATCGCGCACGGCCGGCAGGAAGCGCGCAATCTTGTCGACCCCAAGCGCGCCAGCGTCGTCGATGTCGCGGCGGCCGTGCTCGAAGAGGAGTCCAACGCGCTCGGCATCACCTATTCGGGCTTCTGCCTGACCAGCCTGCCGCACCGGCGTCTGGCGGCGGATGCCGAATGGCGGCGCGACCAGGGGAGGGTCACGCTGCTCGTCGAACCGGGCAAGGAGCGTAGGCGCGACGGCAGCTTCGCCCACGTCGGCGTGCCGTACGGCGCCAAGGCGCGGCTCATCCTGCTCTATCTGCAGACCCGCGCCATCCAGGACAACAGCCGCGAGATCGAGCTTGGCCGCTCGATGAACGCGTGGCTCGACCGCATGGGCGTCTCGGCCGGCGGCTCGACCTACAAGGCGGTGCAGGAGCAGGCGACGCGCATCAACCTGTGCCGGCTGACCTTCTTCTGGGACAAGAACGGCGCCGAGGGCTTCGCCAAGGAGAACATCGTCAACGGCGGCATCCGCCTGCGCGACGACGACGGGCAGGGCACGCTGTGGCGCGAGACGGTGCAGCTGTCGGAGACCTTCTTCACCGCGCTGAAGCGCTCGCCGGTGCCGATCTGGGAGCCGGCGATCCGTCACATCGGCGGCTGCTCCATGGCCATCGACGTCTATGTCTGGCTCGCCTACCGGCTGCACGTGCTGAAGGAGCGGACGCCCGTGACCTGGGCGGCGCTGTTCAACCAGTTCGGCGGCGGCTACAAGGCACTGAAGCACTTCAAGCCGGAATTCCGCGAGGCGCTCGACTTGGCGCTCGCCGTGTACGAGTCGGCCCGCGTCGAGGTGGGCGAGGCCGGCGTGCTGCTGCACCCGTCGCCCCCGCCGATCCCCGAGCGGATGATCGCGAGTCGGTGATTGCCAAACCAGGGGAGTCGGCGATTGCCAAACTGGTCGAGACGCGTCGGCGATTGCCAAACGGCGCGGCCGGGATTGGCGGTTTCGACGGAGTCCGTGACCTTTCATCCAACGCCGTCCTCAGGCCGGCTTGGCAATCACCGACCAACGCCATCATCGGGAATCGCCCCTCTCCGCGAGCAACCACCGTTCGATGGCGGCGACCACGTGGGCCTGCTCGCTCGCGTCCAGCGGATGGCCGCGGCGGATCGCGTGCCATTTCTCCAGGCAGGAGCGGCAGCAGGTGCCGGTCGCGTGCTGCGCGATGAACACAGGGTGCCCGCGGAACGGCGTCTGCTTGCCGTCGTTCGTGGGATGGGCGGGGGCGAGCCGCTTGGCAACGAAATCGCACGCGTGCTCGAGAACCGTGGCGAACCCCTTGTTGTGCAGGTAGGCGCGTTCCCGTGGTCCGAGGTGGAAACGCTGGCGGAACGACGACCGCGCCAGCCCGGCGAACACCTGATCCAGATCCCGCATACCGTCAGGGTGCGTCCGGCGTCGCCGGGCGTGTCCGGTCAACGTGGCCGAGCGGCTTCTCGGGGGCGGCGCGGTCGCGGACCCGCTGCTTGAGTTCGGTGATCTCCGGAAAGCGCCCCTCGTCCTTGCGCGACCAGACGACGTGCTCCCCCACGCGGACGACGAACGCGCCGCCGGCCCCGGGGACGAGCGTCACGCCGCCCAGTTCGTCCTCGAACGTGGACAGCAGCTCCTGAGCCATCCAGGCCGCCCGCAGCAGCCAGCGGCATTGCCGGCAGTATTCGATCTCGACCCTCGGCTTGTCCGTCATGCGCGCATCACCGGGTTTCCTCACCGCTTCGCGGGTTGCGGGTTGATGACGCACCACGCGTCGGTGACGGCTTTCACGAATTCACCATCGCTCATCCGCATCAGCGCGTCGACCTGGCTGCGCGCCGATGCGCAGAACGCCTCCGCGTCGATCCCGTAGGACATCCGGCCTTCGCGGCGCGCGATGTCGGAGGCCGCTTCCGTGCGCCACCGGTCGAACCGGCCCAGGCCGCGCTTGGCGATGATCTCCTTCTCCCAGCCGCTAAAGCGCGTCCGGTGGTGCTCCGTCAGGGCGGCGTAGGCGCGCATCGAGGCGCTCTGCCGGGCGTCCATCGCCTGGCGGCCGGTGTCCCCCGTTGGCGCTTCGAGACGGCCGGTCGGCCGTCCGGCCGCCCGATCCTCCTCGATCGTCTTGCACATGAGCGCGCGCACCATGACCTGCGTGTGAACGCGCAGGCCGGCCTCGGCGACCGCGAGCGGCTGCGGCTTCGGGCAGGCGTCCGTTCCCTGCGCGGCGGCCGGTCCGCCAAGGTTCCCGAGAAGCACGCCCACCATGCCGCCAAGGACGGCCTTTCGCCGATTACGCATGATCCGTTACTCCACCGGCTCCGGGTGCCGCACCAGGGAGGCGGCCTTCAGCAGCACCTCGGGGCCGGCGCCGGGGCGGTGGGCGTTCTCGCTGATGTGGCGGCGCCAGGCGCGCGCGCCGGACAGTCCCTGGAACAAGCCCAGCATGTGCCGGGTGATCATGGCCAGCTGGACGCCCCGCGACAGCCGCTCCTCGACGTAGGGGAGCATCGCCTCGACCACCGCGTGCCGGTCGGGACCGGGGGCGCCGCCGAGAAAGCGGCGGTCGACATCGGCCAGCAGGTAAGGATTCTCGTAGGCGGCGCGGCCGATCATGACGCTGTCCACGCGGGTCAGGTGCTCCGCCGTCTCGTCGAGCGAGCGCACGCCGCCGTTGATGGCGATGGTGAGGTGCGGATACTCCCGCTTCAGCCGGTGGACGAGGTCGTAGCGCAGCGGCGGGACGTCGCGGTTCTCCTTCGGGCTGAGGCCCCGCAGCCACGCCTTGCGGGCGTGCACGACGAAGTGCGTGCAGCCGGCCGCCGACACGGTGCGGACGAAGCCCTCCAGCGTCGGCCACTCCTCCATCTCGTCGATGGCGATGCGGGACTTGACGGTCACCGGGATCGACACCGCCGCGCGCATGGCGCCGACGATCCGCGCCACCAGCTCCGGCTCGGCCATCAGGCAGGCGCCGAAGCGGCCGGACTGCACCCGGTCGCTCGGGCAGCCGACGTTCAGGTTGACCTCGTCGTAGCCCCACTCCTCGGCGATGCGGGCGCAGGCGGCGAGTTCGGCGGGATCGGAGCCGCCGAGCTGCAGAGCCACCGGGTGCTCCGCCGCGTCGAAGCCGAGCAAGCGGTCGCGTGGCCCGTGCAGCACGGCGCCGGAGGTCACCATCTCGGTGTAGAGCAGTGTGCCCTTCGACAGCTGGCGGTGGAAGTACCGGCAGTGCCGGTCCGTCCAGTCCATCATGGGTGCAACCGATATCGGGAATGCGTTACGCATCAACTGGTTACGGTCCGTTTCGTCAACGTTTCGGCCACCTTGCGTGCTCCCGTTTCTCAACATTCCCGGTGCGTTTCCAACCATTTCGTTGACGCCGCGCCAACAATGTTGTCACCTCCCGGCCCATGTTGTCAGGGGAGAGGCGACCGCATGGGAGCGATCACGGAACGGCCGAAGAAGGGCGGCGGGAAAGCCTATCTCGCGCAGGTGAAGATCGTTCGTGACGGCAAGATTGTCCACCGCGAAAACAGGACGTTCGAGCGGCGGCAGGCTGCGGCGGCGTGGCTGGAGAAACGCGAAGCCGAGTTGCGCGCGCCCGGCGGGCTGGAGCGTGCCAAGGCCGACGACCCGACGCTCTCCATGGTCATCGACCAGTACATCACCGATTACGGCGGGGAGATCGGCAGGACCAAGGCCCAGGTGTTGCGGGCCGTCAAGGCGACTGATCTTGGCGAGATCCCAATCAGCAAAGTCACGAGCGCGGATATCGTCGCGATGCTGCGCGGGCTCGACGTGAAGCCGCAGACGCGCGGGAACTACCTGTCGCACCTATCCGCGGTCATCTCGGCGGCCCGGCCGGCGTGGGGGCACGATGTTGACCCGGCGGTGGTCAAGGATGCAGCCATTGCCGCGAAGCGCCTGAAGCTGGTGGTGAAGTCGCAGCAGCGCCAGCGACGGCCGACCTTGGACGAACTGGACGCGCTCATGAGGCACTTCGCCGACCGGGAGCGGCGCCGGCCGTCCATGCTCCCGATGACGCGGGTCATCCCGTTCGCGCTGTTCTCGACGCGGCGGTTGGAGGAAATCACCCGCATTCGGTGGGCCGACTTGGACGTGAAGAACAGCCGCATCCTCGTGCGCGACATGAAGAACCCAGGCGAGAAAATGGGGAACGACATCTGGTGTGACCTACCAGCACCAGCCCTGAAGTTCCTCACCTCAATGCCAAAAGCGACGGTGAAGGGGAAGGAGACCGACGAGATTTTCCCCTACTCGACGGATGCCATAGGCGCCAACTTCACCCGGGCCTGCCTGCTTCTGGGCATCAACGCGCCTGAAATGCCGGATGAGGACCGGCTGCACTTCCACGATCTGCGCCACGAGGGGACATCGAGGCTCTTTGAGATGGGCCTGAACATCCCCCACGTCGCAGCGGTGACCGGGCATCGGTCGTGGACGAGCCTGAAGCGATACACGCACATCCGGGAGGCCGGTGACAAATACGCAACTTGGGAATGGCTGAAGGTCGCTGACGAGCCGTACCAGCCAAGACGGTCAGGACGTTAGGCTCTTAAGCTCCTTCTCTGCCGCACGCTTCCGCTCGTCCAGCCACAGCGCCAGGTGCTCAATGGCGATGCCGCGGGCTGACTTCTGGCTACCTGGGTCCGTCCGAACGATGGGGAGCTTGATCTCCCCCGTCTGGATGCGCGCGATGAGCCGCTGTTCGGACAGGTGCGGGAAGTAGTCCTTGCACACCCGGTTGAGCGGGATGATGGCAAGGCCGTCATACTGAGCGGCGAGAAGGAGTTGCGTGTTCATCAGCAGATGCCCTGTTCGTGTTGCTGCGTTCTCGTGGTCGTCGGTGCTGTAGCGCTCAGCCATTCCCCACCCCCGCTCCTGTGTCCTGTACCGAGGCCGAGAGCAAGACCACGTTCATCGGGTGGACGCGCACAGGCTCGTTCTCGCCATCGACCAGCACGAGGACGTGGCACATGGGCGATCTGGGGAACAGCACGGTTCCTTCCCGGCCGGACCAGTCGCCCTCGTGCTGGAGCCGCACGCGCTGCCCGACGGTCGGATCGACGCCGTACTGTCGCCGCACCGGCCCATAGTGGTCGTCGGCGGGAACGTCATGCCGACGGCGGGCGCGGGCGATCCGCAGGAACGCGCCGAACTTGATCCTGTCGTCCAGGATGCCGTAATCGCCGTAGGCCATAGACAGCGCCTTGCCGCGGGTGGCGGCTTGGTAGGTGATAGGCGGGAAGCCCTGTACCGTTACGTCGTAGAGCGGCCACACGGGAGCCCTCGCCACGGCCTCCACGGCTTGTGCCTGGTCAAGCTGCGGCATGGGGAGCCTCCTTGGCGGCGGTGGCGCGGGACTTCAGGGCGGCGATGCAGAGGGCAAGGGCTGGTGTCGCGCCGCGAGTTTCCCAGTCATTGCCGGTGGCAGAAGCGATTGCCCATCCGCGCTCCGCGCCGTCGTCTTTGACCAGTACAGAGATGCGAGCCGACGAGCCGACGAACCCGCCAACAGCGCGTCCGGCCCAGATGGTCGGTCTATACACGCGGTCTTCCGTGTCGGCCGGAACCAGCGTCAGCGCGGCGTCGATGCTGGCGGTGTAGGCTGGCACGTGGCACAGCATGACGTGCGCCTTGCCGGTGACAGCCATGTGGATTTCGCCGTCTAGCCCTCTATTGGGGGCCGTCGCCCCCTCCAGCTTGGCGATCAGTTCGGACACGTCAGCGGTCATGTGCGGCGCCCTCCTTGGCGGCGAGGTACTTCATGTCAGCGGGGGAGAGCAGGCCGACGCAGACCAGTTCCCCGCGCTCGTCTGGGCACAAGAACTCGCGCTCGCACGATGGGCAGACGGTGATGTAGCGGTGCACATCTTCCCGCCACCGGCTGCACCGCCATGGGCAGGTCCCGCCGCACCATGGACACACGAACTCTTCGTCAGGCTGTAGGTCTGGATAGGTTCTGCGCGGCCCCTTGGCGCGTGCGAACAGGTCGTCATCCATTCCGCCCGCCCTCCTCTGAGGTGGTGGAGCGCGCTCGGATCGCGGCGGCGATGTCCAGTGCAGCGTTGATGGCCGGCCGCACGCCGAGACTTTCCTCCAGCGGCTTGTCCTTGACCTTCTCCCAGGCCCCCACGGCGAATGCCTCTAGGATGCCAGCGCACTCCTCCCGCTCGTCGGCCTGTTGGCGCTGGAGTGCCTCCGTGATAGCGGCGACGCCCATTGCTCGACGGTCGTCATAGGCGACGCTCGTCTTGAAGACGATATCCACCACCTCAATCCAGAGCGTTCGCGCCCGCTCTTCCGGGCTCAGCGTCTCAGGCATCGGAGCCTCCAGAGGTCGCGCGCTCGTTGATTGGCGGTTGCGGCTGGCGGTCCACGACCCACACCGTGTCGTAGCGCGGCCAGAGGTTCGCCGCGTCGCGCAGCTGGTCGGCGCCGTCCTTGTCGTTGGCGTAGCCGATGGGCTCCACTACGTCAGTCTCTTCGATGTAGCCGCGCACCTCGTAGCGCTGCCCATTGTCGCCGATGCGATCAGCGGGAAGTGTCATGCTCCCCTCCCTCGGAGGCGTTGGTGAGGAGGCCGGCGGCGCGGGCATCTGCAGCCTTGATGCGCTCCCAGTTGCGCAGCCGTTCGGCGTCTTCCGCGGCTCGCGCTGCCGCATGGGCGTCGAGAGCGCGCCGCCACGCCTGCTTCGCCGTAAGCCCTTCGTCGAACAGCGGGCGCCAGTGGTCGGCGTAGACCGTGAACTCGCCCGGCTCGAAGCCGTATTCCCCTTGGATCACGTCCTCTTCGAGCGCCCGCAACCACGTCCGAAACTCAGGGGAGATTGGGGCCTCATCGTCATCGCCCTCATCGTCGTCTTCGCCAGCGGCCAGCGTGTCCGCCTCTGCCGGAGCCTCGGGGGAGGCTGGGGCGTTGATTGCCGTCAGCGCGTCAACGCTGTCATCCCGCACCGGCAGCCCGCACAAGTCGCACAACACCATTCCCTGGCTGTCGCCGTGGGTACTGGCATGCAGGCCGCTATCGCCGAAGCACGTGCACTGCGGCGCCTCTGACGGGGCGGGGAGCGCGGCGGCCTTGATGACCTCGCGTAGCCACGCCTCGACATCCGGAGCGTGGTTCAGGGCGTCAGGGTGTCCGTAGGGCAGGCGAGAGCGTCGGGCGAACTCGTCCGGTATGTCCGTCAGCCGCTGCACCTGCGCGCCCAGCTCGGCGGCGCGGCGGCGGGCTGTGGACTCACGGCCAAGGGCCGCTTCCCACTGCTTCTGGAACTCGGCCGGTGTGTGCTCAGCCTCATTCCCGCAGCCGCAGCCGAAGCATGCGGAAAGGCGCCAGTCGCGCAGTTCCGCCGACAGCGCGGCGATGGTCTGCGCCTGGGCGCGGTGGGAGGCGATCAGGGCGGGGATGTCCTGATGGGCTTCGGCGATGAAGTCCATGTCCTCTCGCCTGATCTGGCAATCTGGGTGGTTGTCCGAGCGCTGCACGACGGGGCAGAGCACGCCGCCGTCTTTGGTTCGGCCGTCAGCCTGCTCGGAGGACAGCCGGCGCCAGCTGCAGCTGGTCCACCAGTGCCAGCGGCCGGGTGTCGTCGCGGCATACCGCGCCTCGATCTCGTTGACGCGCTCCTCGCTCAGCATGGCCGGTGCCGTCTGGGCGTCGTGGGTGTCCATCGGTCAGTCCTCAGAAGGGGATTTCGGCGGCTTCGGCGCGTGTCGCCGCGTCGGGATCGCGCTTCCACGCTGTGTGCTTGGTCTCAGCCTCAGCAAGCGTGACGACGCCGGATTCCGCGCGCGAGGCCCGATCCTTGGAAACCACTTCGGAAATGGACTGCGAGGCATGGGCGTAGTAACGATGCCCGTCGCAGTCGTATAGGGTGGTGTCGTCGGCCCGATACTGAGCGACGTTCGCCATGATGAAACGGTCGCGATCCAGGCTGGCAGGCTCTCCTTCGAAGACCAGCACGGTTTCGCAGTCGGACATCTGGCCGCCCGTGTCGTAGCGACTGACGACCTTCTGCCCCATCTCGCGGTTCAGGCGGATGATGCCGTCCACGATGCGGGTCGGGACAACGACGGTGCGCTGTTCTATCATGGCGGCTACTCCGCGCTGAGGGTGGTGGGGGAGGCGGGGAAGTCTTCGGGGCAGAGGCTTTCGCCGGGTCGCAGCACCAACTCCGCCCCAGCCCTGGTCAGCCAGAAAAGCACGCCGATGCCGTAGCCCCACGTTCCAGCGCTACGCTGCAGCCGCTTCGCATACCCGGCTGCCACCATGGCGTCCCATTCAGAGAAGTCAGGCGTTTCGGGAGGCGCGATGAAGCGGTTCCGATACGACACCTTTTTGTGCCCATCGAGCCCGAGGGCGTGCCGGGCGAGTTCAACCTGACGCGGGGTCATCCCCTAGCCCTCCTGCTGCGCGGGCGGGGCGGGGAGAGGGCGCCAGCAGGTGGCGTCGAAATGCTTGCGGTAGCCGTCGCACATGAAGCACGCCCAGTCCTCATCGCGGATGTTGTCGTGCCCAAGCGTCCACCGCGCCAAGAACACATCGCCGTACTCACAGATCAGCACCTCCGTCCCGTCCTTCGGCGCCGCCTCCATGTCGAAGTTCCACCCACCCCCACCGCTCGCGTCGGCGGAGTGGAGGGAGAGGGCGGAGCGGGATGCGGTGACGGCCTCGCGCAGTTCGGCCGCTCGCGCGTCCATGTACTTTGCCTGCTCCGGATGGTTCGCCTCGCGGGCCAAGCGGGCTGTGCTCTCCAGCGTGGCGATCACCTCATTGACGCCGTTCCAGCAGTCAACTAGCGCCTTCTCCGCCACCTCCGGCGCCACAGCGGGAGCGGAGACAGCGCGACGGTTCCAGGCGGCGATGGCCGAGTGTCGGGTGTCATCCCAGTCTTTGCCCGGCACGTCGCATCCGCATCCGCCGCAGCGAACAACCGGGAATGCACGGTGGGCCGGGTCGTACGGCGTGGCTTTGGTGCAGGTCGGCGGAAGGGTGTGCCCCTCGCCACCGCAGAATGGACAGTCCAGAAGCTTAACCATGCTCTGCCTCCATGATTTTCTTCGCTGCCTGCAAGGCGTCTGGCCAGCAGCGTCCTTTGGCGATTTCTCGCGGCAAGCTTTCGGAAATCCCAAACTCGGCGGCTATGAGGGAGCACCTAACGCCGCGCAGCCTCTGAAGGGCGACAGCCGTTGCCAACTCGAAGTTGAGGACATTCCGCCGCGTATTCCTGGCTTGCTCCAATGGTGTCGCCCAGCGGCAGTTCTCTGGAGAATATCCGATGGAACTGTCGCGCCGATCCAGAGTCATGCCAGATGGGCGCTCACCCATATCGGCGAGGAAGTTCTCAAATGAGTACCAGCGGTCGCAGACGCTCACGCCTCTGTCGCGGTAGCGATCCGCATTGTCCCGACCGCTATAGCGGCAACGGGCAAGCATGGCCTGCCATGACTGGTAGGTTGGTGAGCCCTTCCTGCCATGTTGGTGGCGGGCATGCCCGTGCCGCAGGGCGTTGTCGGCTTGCCCTGCGCGCTTGGGCAGGAGTTCGGTTGCGTTGCTCTCGCTCATGGGGGACTCCTCAGGCGGAGGGGGTGGCGGGCAACTCGACGGGCTCCCATTCGCGCTCGGCCCATATCGCCAGCACATGGAAGATCCCTTCGTAATCGCCTTCGATGAAGCGCTCGGGCAGGTCGTTCTCATCGACAGCGCACTGTGACCAGCGCAGGTTTCCCTTGCTGCCGAACGGCCACAGCCAGTGGGGCATGCAGTCGTTCTCATGGTCGCCTTCCTGGCGCTCGTACCAGATCTGGATGGGGCCGTGCTTCGGCTCCCACTCTGCTGCCACGCGATGTGGCGCCTCGCCGCGCACGAAGGTGAATGTCATGAACGGCTCGGCTTCAATGCGGCCGACATCGAACTCCGGCTTGACTGGGCGCTTCTTTCCGGACACGCAAACGAGCGCTCCGTCAATGCCGGGGAAGGGCAGCACAGCCACCCGTTTGATAAGGCGGTCGCTCATCGGTCAGGCTCCTTTGGCGGTACGGTCGGCGGCCTCTTGCCGGCGGATGAACGCCTCAATGTCGAAGGTCTCGGGGCAGCGATCACGCTCGGACGGGTTGTCGTCCAGCCAGCGGGTGCGAAGCTGCTCCTTGGCGCGGAAGCCTTTGCGGGCGTCTTTCGTCATGGCCGGATCCTCAGTGCGAAGCGTTGCGCTCGGTCTGCCAGCGGCGGTAAGCCTCGGCGATCTGAGAAGCGCGGTTGTTGTCCTCAGTGATCATTTCGCGGAGGCGGAGCGCGGCGCGGCGGCGCTCGCTGGCGTCCATCGGGCGGCTGAGTTCCAGAGTGCGGGCCAAATCCTCTAGGAACTCGGCGTCAATCGGCGGCTGACCGGCTTCCGCGATATAGTCCTTGCGCTCCTTCAGTTCCTCGGCCAGCCGCTTCGTGCTGATCTCCCGAAGGACGTCCGACGGTTCAACCCATACGTCGATGTACGGCATGGTCGTTCCTCTCTGTGGTGGCGGCGCCTATCAGGCGGCCTGCGTGGGTACGTAGTCTTGTGGGTCAGGCGGCTTGGCCGGCGTTGGCGGAGAGAGCGGCCGGCGTGGTGCCGATCATCTCGGCCACGATGGCGAGCACCGCATCCTTGGACGCCTGGAACGTCTTCCGATCCATCGCCCGCATGTTCTGCGTGCGGGCCGTCCAGACGGTGACGACGGCGCCGTCCACCAGCACGAGGGCGTAATCGTCGATGGGCTTGATGAAGGCGGCCAGCCGCACGGCTTCGGCCTTGGACGAGGCGACCATCTGCCGGCTGTCCGCGTGGCCCGCCTTGATCAGCGCGAACTTGCGGAGGTGGTCCGGCGTGGGGAACTGCGCGGCCATGTGCTCCGTCAGGTTCTCCCACGCTTCGTTGATGCAGGCGAAGTAGTGGCGGTGGCTGGCGTCGGAGCGGTCCTGATGCTCGGAGAGGCGGTAAACCTCACCGACCACGAACGCTTCGTCACAGCGCTTGCCGAAGCCTGGCATTGGGATGAAGCAGTCGCCTTCCCAGCGATACGGAATGGGGGCCGACATCACGGGCGGTCCTTCTTGGCGAGGTAGCGTTTCCATGCCGGCGACGCGGCGCGGAACTCGGCCGCCAGTTTCAGAAGGTCGATGCCGTGCTTCCGTTCGAAGGCATCTTCCCCGATGGCGTGCTGCTCGCGGTGATGTCCCGCGCATCCCGATACGGTGAAGCCATCTCCGGGCTTCATCCCCATGCCGCCGTCGCCTGATTTGCGAACGTGCATGGCTTCGATAGGCAGGCCGTCGCAGCCGGGGACGCAGCAATGGTGCCGCCGCACAAAGTCCAGATGGCCGGGGCAGCGGTCGCGACGGTCGCGGCCGGTGTCTAGGGGCTTGCGCTGGCGGAGGGCGGGGAGCGCCATGGCCGGTCACTCCGCCGCCATGGCCGTGGCTTCCTCGCCCACGTACGTGCTGCGCTTGTTGGCAGCCCGGTCGATGAGGAACTTGAACGCCTGCTCGCTGTGTTCCTTCACCTTGGCGAGGTCGCTTCCGGCCGATGGGTTGTTGGAGCCGGGGCGGAAGCCGAACCTGCGCATGTCGGCGTTGAGCGCTTCGATGTCGGCGGCGGCGTCAATGGCGTGCTTGATGGCGGAGGCTATCGCCTGCGGATCGGTGCCGTTGCTTTTCGGCACGTCATGGCGCGGCGGCGTGGCCTTAGCGTCGCGGCGCGCGTGCGGCAGGTCGTCGGCCGGCTGCAAATCGGCGTCGTCCTTGTCGCCCGTGCTGATCTGGAACAGCGAGCGCATGAACTGCTTCAGGGCGTAGGACTGCGCCGAGCCGAACGCCTGGGCGCCGTTCGCCAGCACCATCACCGTGCGGCGCAGAGGGCCGTACACAGCGCCGCTTTTGTGCGCCAGCATGAAGCTGTACCGCGCCGTCAGCCACGCTTGAGTCTTGGTCTTGCCGTACTGATCGGTGCTTTCCTGCGTCGCCACCTCGACGCTTTCCTCGTCCTGAAGAATGACGAGCCCGGCTGCGGCACACAGCGGGTTTACGGCGGCAAGGAACTTGTCCGTGGATACGAAATCGTACCGCTGGTGCTGATTGTTGCCGTCCTTGCCGAGCGTCTTCACGCCAGCCATAACATCGTTGATCGCGGCGGCCAGTTCGACGGGCATTGCGTTGTTCATGGTTCAGCACCCCCAGATGGATTTGCGGATTTCGACGGACGCCTCGTCGGACCAGTAGAAGTCCTCCGGGTTCGGGTAGCATGCGGCTGTGATGCTGTCGGTGGAGGGCAGGGACAGCAGTGCCTCCATGGCGTGTTCGGCCATCTGAAGCTGACGGAGCCAAATGCCCGTGTTCTCCAGCGGGAGAACCTGCGTCTTGACCTCCTTCTTCAGCGGCACAACGGCGAGGAACAGGACGCGCGGGGCGCCTTCCATCCACTGGTAGAATGCTCCCTGCCGCGCCCACCCGCCGGGCATCTGCGACTTGCTGGTGCCCGTCACCTTTAGGTCGATGATGGTCCCGTCCATCAGCGTCAGATCGGTGAAGCCCAGCCACGGCAGCAGGCCAGCCGGCAACGTGCCTTCGACGCGCCTCTGGGCCTGCACTACCGGGCCGTATTCCTTGGTCAGCGCCGAGACGGCAGCAATGCCAGCAGCGACGACGCGCGGCAGGTTGGCGCGACACTCGGCCTTGTCCGCGTCGCTGAACTCAACGGTGAGCCCGTCGAACGTCTCCAGCGCCAGCGCAACGGCGTCGGCCTCGGACTGCATGTCGGCCGTGCCAGCCTTGATCCCGGTTTCTCCGGCGGTGCCCAGGTGCATCTTCACGGAGGCGGGGAACGAGTGCCGCAGGATCCGCGAGGCGAGCCACTTCGACCGGCGCTCGATGAAGTCGTTCACGTTGGACGGGGAGAGGTGGTCGAAGTAGCGGCTGAGCGCGCAGCCGGCGAGTTCCAAGGTGTCGGTCATCGGGTTCACTCCGCGGCTTGAAGGGTGGTGGCGATGCGCTCGGCGCCGGCCATGCGCATCCAGTCGCCAAGCTGGCGGGCGACGCGATGATGAGCCCGGCGGGCGTGCTGGTATTCGGAACGGGCGACGGGCAGGCTGATGTCTCCGTACGCCGTGCTGCATGTGCTGTCCTGCGGCGCATGCTTGAACCAGCGGATGACGCGGGCCATGGTGGCGGCTGTGTTGCGGTGCATTGCCAGCTTCTCGCGGCACTGAAAGATCATCACGGCCGGGTCGGGGCGCTGGTCGCGTATGGCGCGCTCCATTTTCCGGTACCGCCCGGTGGAGTGGGCGCGGTCGTCAGCCTGCTCCAGCGTGTCCAGGCAGGATCCGGAGCTGATCGGCATGCCGGTGGGAAGGGCGGTGATGGCGTTCATAGGAACCTCCTGTGGTTCGGCTCGCGGCAGCGGACCAGTGATCCGCTTTCGCCAGCCGGCCGGGGGATGGAGCCCGGCGCGGGTGGGTGTGGGGTCAGGCGACGCCTTCGCGGTGATCGATCATCCACCAGCGGAGCGAGCGGTCAGCGCTCCAGTCCCCACCTTGGCCTTCGCGGCGTTGGTGACGCGGGCCACCCGTGCTCCGCGCCATGCTGTCGAGGGCGTAGTCAGAGGCGGCGGAGACTTCTTCGACTGCCGGGTTCCACTTCCAGACCGCCTGCACCATGTCGTGGTATTCGGCTGGCGCTACGTCGGGCGGAATGGCGCTGTCGCGGTACAGCATCACTCCCCCTCCTTCTTCTCGGGGGACGCCACAGATCGACGCGCGTTGAGTGCTGCCAACATGTTGTCGCAGGCTTCGCGGGCAGTGGCCTGCCTCACCTCCAGCCCGCTGCGGATCCATTCCGCTACTTCCCTGGCCGTTTCGCGCCGGTCTTTGGCTGTGCGGTTTCCCGTGTGATCCATGATCGCGACGCAGACACCATCTCGGTATCCGGCGTAGACCATGCGCTGGCTCGGGTCCGTGACCTGTTGGGACTGTTGGGTGGTCATCACTGAGCCTCCCCGCGGGCGGCGGCAAGGACGGCGTCAACGCGGCTCTTGGTCTCTTGCCATTCGGCATCATCCGAAAAGTTCGGAGACCAGCAGGCAATCCACTCCATCACCTCGCGCAAGACGTCAATGACAGACGGCGGCGCTTCCGTCACCCCCAGCAGCGCGTCTATCTGCTCGGGGGTCTCATCAACGCGCACCTCGTTGCTGTCGCCGTATTGGGTGACGCAAACAACAGACCCTCGCCCTTTGACCGGGGGCATGTACCAAACGATGTGATCGACGTTGAAGCGAGTGGGCGGCATGTCATCGCAGTCGGTCAACTGAATGAACTTCGGTGTCGTGGACATGGGGTGCGTCCCTCAGTGTTTCGTCGTGTAGCGCCCCCTCGGTAGAAAGATCCCCGCAGCTGCCAGCGCTTGCGGCGCTGCGGGGATAAGTCAGGGAGGAAACGCACCGGGCGTCAGCATCCCGGCACCGCCGAAGGCCCCACCGTTTCCGGTAAGGGGCCTGGAGCGCGGGTACGCGGGTATAGGAGAGGGGGCTAGGCGGCTTCGGCGGCGGTCATGCGTGCCCACTCAGGGAGCGGCCTTGTGTTGGAGAGACGCATTGGCATCACGGCCCCGATGAACTCCGGGATGGCGATGCTCGTCACCGTGATCGGTCCGGCGCTTCCAGCGAAGTTGAGCGTCAGGCACGCGCCTTGCGGATGCAGGTCCGACAGAGCGCCGAACCTGCTAATCAGCGCGGTATTCACCGTCATGCCATCGACGGAGGCGGCGGTCGGTTGGAACGACGCGCGCCACGTCACGTACGGCTTGTCGATGATGCGGTAGTCATCAGCCCGCCAGACGTTGCCGGTTTCGATGATGGCGTGCGCCAGCACAGACGCACTTTCATCAGTCCAGTCAGGGTCTTCGGACGGGTCGGCTGCCGTCTGGACCCAGCAGCCGGCCGTGTGCAGGAACAGCTTGCCGGGCAGCATCCAGCCGGGAGGATCGACCTCCCATTCCCCGCCGCCCATGTCGAACGGTCTCGGAAGCTTTGGGCGGCGGCACGCGTCAATGACGTGCGGCGGGAGAACGGCGCGGATCGGGCGGGTGGCGTGCCCGGTCTCGTCATGAAAGGCGCAAATGGTGTGGCCGTCGGTCGCCACGAGCACAACGCCAGTCTCGACGGGCTCGATGTAGATGCCCTGAACCCTCGGGATTTCGAAGTCACCAGCGAACGCGGCGAGCACCGGAATGTACTTTGCCGCAACGGAGGCGGTGAACATCTCCGGCAGGTCCTTCATGAAATCGGGCTTGGCGCTCATGCTGCTCCCCTCGTGTAACCCCAATTCCCGGCTAGCCTCGGATGGATGGGGTGGTGTGTGGTGTGGATTAGAGGGTGCCGCTCACGAAGTGGCCGGTGCTGGCGTAGATCAGGCACTTCGTGCGGCCATCGCCGGGGGTCTTGTTCAGGCGGTCCATCATGCGACCACACTCGGCCTTGGTTCCGCTGTGCAGCAGCGTCATCACCGTGGTCTTGGGCTCGGCTTTGGCGGCGAAAAGCGAATACGTCAGCTTGCTCACTGCGTCCTCCATTGCGTATGTCACTCCCCCAATTCCCGGCTAGCCTCGGTACGGAGGCGGTGCCTCGGGTGGGTGGCGTCTAAGGGAGAGCATCGCATTTTTATGCGGTAACGTCAACGCATTTTTATGCGGTCCACACGCTTTTGTGAAAATGCCATACTCGCGCATGGGTGGCGCAGGCGAAGGCCTGTGCAGGCGGGAGGATGGAGGGACGTGTGAGAAAGCTATGGGCTGTACTGCCGGTCGCAGCCTTGGCGGGCTGTGTGGCGCCGTCAACCGGCGCCGTCCCCATCGGCCCAGACACCTACATGCTGGGCAAACCTGGTAGCATGGTGACGTTCGCGGGAACCGAGGTGAAGGCCGAGCTGTATCGCGAAGCCAATGAATTCTGTGCGCGGCAGGCAAAGCACATGCTGCCGCTCGGATCAGCCTCGCGTGACTCCGCCCCGTTTCAATACGCCACAGCCGAAATCACCTTCCGATGCCTGCGGGATGGTGACCCCGATCTGCGGCCGGGGAGAGCGCCAGACATGGTGATCGAGACGCGGGCGAGGTGACTTGGCGTCTCCCGCAGTTAAAGCGGCAACAGAGGGGGGGCGTCCATCCGGGCGCCCTTCGCGTATCTGCGACATGCTGCCGCAGCCATATCGTCATACCCGCAATCAGCTGGATCGTCCGGCATCCACAAGGCGGGCCAGCATACTAGAGTATGCAGCTGTTGCGTGTGCGAAATGATATTACCTCTTCCCATTCGGGAATTGTCTGATCTAGCATAGACTCATTCCCGCTGCGGCCACGTGGCGGGGATACCGGGGTAGGATCCGGTAGAGCCACGAGGAAGGTACGCCTCGCCAACGCAATCGCGCCCCCGTCAATTCGGGGCTCACGACGCAATCGTCCGCCACACCGCGGCCAGCGGTAGGACGATAGTGGTAGCGAGGAGAAACCGTGCCAAGTCCTTTGTTGAAATATGTCACAATTTTGTTTTGTGTGGTTAAGCAACAGTTGAAGAACCGTTGCCACAACGTTAACCAAGCGCGTTTTGCCTTGCGCTATGCAAAGGCCATGGTTTCCGCGTGCTTAACCTTCTCTCCCCGCGAAACCAACCAGCCCTTGAGAATACTGTGGCTATGTACACGCGCATTTGGCGCGGCTCCCCCTTGTTCGCGCCCATACAAATTAGGATGAAAGTCCTTGACCGTTAGTTTCCTAAATGTTCTTATTGGCGTGGCGATGGAGGTGGCGCATGGATCTGACCGAGCGTGAACTGGCGCTTCTTGCGCAGCTCAGGTCTTTGTCGCGGGAAGCGCTGGACCGCGTACTGAATGTGGCGGGTGACGTTATTGCTTGCTCTGGTCGTCAATCTCACGCAGAGCTTGGGCCTCAATCGCGGCCTTCCCCTTCTCTGGGGCGTTGCGAAAGCCCTCAAGGATAAGGCGCTCTCGCTCAGTCTCAGGGGCACTTTCTCCCAGCAGCGCTGATATCGGGCGTTTCGCGACCCTCGCGAGGTCTGCGTACGTCTCGATAGACAGGCTGCGGGAGCGGCCCTTGATGAAGTTTCTAATCGTTGCTTCCGACTTGATGCCGGCCTTGTTGCTCCAGTCCGTCATGCTGTTGACGATCTTGTCGCGCTTCAGTTCGGCGCAGACGCGGAGCAGGGCACGCCTAAAGCTGCCCATTCCATCGTCATCGTAAACGTCGTCAACGTCTTCTTCCATGCCATCATTATGGCGTGAGCGCAGAATTGTGCGACCGCATGCTTGTGCGGTGAATGTGCTTGACGCACCGCATAAATATGCGGTAGCGTGAGCGCCATGAAGCTGACCAAAGACACCACCGACGCTGTTCAACTGCGGATCCTCGCGTTCATGGAGCGCAATGGCCTGTCTATTGAGCAGATGGGCGAGCGCGCAGAAGTCGCTGAAGGGGCGATCCGCGACATTCGCAAGCCGACCTGGCGCCCGACGTTCACGACCGTCAAGAAGCTTGAGGCGGTTATTCCGTCCAGTTTCTCGACCCCATCAACATACGTCGCCCCATGGCTCCGCCGCGATGTTGCGCGGGTCCAAAGTCCACACGACTGCGCCGCCTGACTATTTAGGAGCGTCCAATGCCTCAGCATTCGCGCATCACTGACGGCCAAGTCCATGGTTGGGACGAGGCACATAGCCCCGCCCATCGTACCCTGCTTGTCAATAATGGTTCCGGCCTCGTCATGGCCAGCCCAGCAGAGGCGGTAGCCCACGGTGGGGACCGTTACTCCGATATTGCGGATGCTGCGATCTTCGGCCTGTTCCTGCTGTTCGCCGTCCTCGTCTGGGCCGTGAGGTACTGAGCCATGCGCCCCCAACTGACCCAGCTTGAAGAGACGATCCGCGACGTGATCCTGAGCGCCCCGCCTGTCGTGGTTGCGCTCGGCATCATGGGCCTGATCGGCCTTGGCCTGGGCGTGGTGCACACCGTGTACCGCGCTGTGACGGGGGCCTGACATGCGCTCACCCATCCTCACGGGCAGCCGGCCGGCACGACGGGACCAGCGCCGTACCGACCGGCTCGCCACCCTGCATTCGCGCGATCAGCGGCAGGGAGTTGAAGACGCGGCGTTCGATTGCCTCGGCGCACGCAAGCTCACGCTCCCTGATCCACTCCGGGATGCCCGGCATGGCTGCCACCTCACGGCACCACGCCGCGCGGGCAAGGCCGTTCGGCGGGCAGGGGCGGATGGCGTTCGTTTTCATACCGATAGCATGACGCGCGCGGCGCGAGTGCTGAACTAGATACACGTGGAGATAGGTGCAGTGGAAACGCAACGCGAACTCTCCGAGCGAGACCTGCAGGACCCAGCGTTACGGGTCAAGGGCGCTGTCCGCCGGCTCGTCAAGCTCCACGGCGGCATCGACGCCGCCGCCGCTGAGTGCGGCATGAGCCGTTCATCCATCGGGCTCTACGTCAACCCGAACGTGCCAGACCAAGCGCGTGTGGACGTGGTGTTCTGTCTCGAGCGCGCCATCAACGATCCCGTGGTGACGCGCGAACTGGCGGCCATGCACGGCTTCATGCTGGAGCCGATGGAGCCGGCGGAACTCCCCGCCGATGACTACGCCTCCGACCCGCTCCCCGACTGCATCGACTCCACGTACGACGTTGCCGAGCTTGGCCATCTGCTGAAGGCCGCCGCCGACCGCGGTCAGATCACCGCCGAAGAAGCCGACCGCTTCAAGGACAAGGCCCGCAAGGCGCTGGATCGGTTCGTCCGCCTCCACGACAAGCTGCACCGCATCGGCGCGCTGATCCGCAAGGCTCGCCGGCCGCTCTCGCTGCGCCGCCGCCAGCATGGGGGCGTGTGATGCGCCCGAGTTATCGCATGGGCATCGCCCTCTCTGGCATCGTGGCGGCAATCGGCGCTTCCCGTGTCAGCGAACCTGAAGGTGAAGGCAAGAGCGCGCCGCGCCGCCTCGCCGTGGTAGAGCCGCAACAGCCTCCGGAAGCAGCGTACGCCTGCGAGCCGCGGGCAGAGGCTAGGCGTCGTCGCCAGATCGCCGCTGGCCAGCTTCGCGCCGACAACGGGCTGCGGAGGGCGAAGTGATGACCTACAACCCCATTCAGGAGCCCGCGCCGACTGTCATCCTGGCGCAGCCTGCCGGTTCGATCACCGTCACCGGCAGCACTTCGGCGGGGGAGGACTGTCCCCCGGTCTCCCCCGCCGCTCTCTCCTGGGAACTCGCAATCCAATACGAAACCAACCCCATGGGGATGGAATGACCTCCTCCAAAAAGTACATGGTCGCAAGCGCCGAGTTGAACGCCAAGATCATCCGCCTGCACGAGGCCGGCGTTGAGCGCGAGATCATCGCCAGCGTGCTTCGCATCTCGGAGCATGCCGTCATTACCCGCCTGACCAACATTCGGATGGAGCGCGAGCGCCCGTCTCCTCCGGTCACGCCGTCCGTGTCCTGGTACGCCAGCATGGGCGAGATGGTGAACCATGGAACGGATGAAGAGCCGGATTGGCGCTGCAACGTCCGCCTGCTGGATGACGTGGTGACGCGGGTTGTGCGCCGTCGTCCGCTCCCTCTCCTTCCCACCGCTGGCGTCTACGGTTGCGCATCCCGCATGTGCTCTGACCTCGGCTCCAGCCGCACGAGCGCATGGTGAGGACATGAGCCCGATGGACTTCATCAACGCTCACATCCGCCACGCCGAGGAAGAGCGCCGGCTGGCCGAGCAAGCGCCGGAGTTCGCCCCGGCGCACCGCGCCATGGCTGCGTACCACGACGCCGCTGCGCGCATCCTGCGGTCCACCATGCCGTCGGAGGTGCGCCCATGAGCGAGCCTACCACCATCGACCGAAAGGCGCTCGGCCGCCGCTCCCGCAGCAAGGGCGCTGTACGTGAGCGCCAGCTTGTCGCCATGCACAAGGACATCGGCATCCATGCTGAGCGCGTCCCGCTGTCCGGCGCCGCCCGCTACCAGGGGAACGGCGCTGACGTGGACATCTACGCCTTCGGCAAGGACAACGGCCCGCTGGTCGGAGAGGTGAAGGCCCGCGCGACCGGCGGCGGCTTCAAGCAGATCGAAGCGTGGCTGAACGAGAACGACTGCCTCTTCCTCATGCGCGATCAAGAGAAGCCCGGTCAGCTGGCCCCGGCCCCGCTGGTGGTGCTGCCGTTCGCCACGTGGAAGCGCCTCATCGAGAGGACCGCGAAATGACCGTAACCACTAAGGAAATCAGCCCGAAGCGCCGCTTCATCATGGCGAAGACGACACTCACCCGCCACGCCCGCCCGGAGTATTGGGGGGCTATCGAGTGCTCCACCGCCGCGCAGCTCTGCCATAGCCTGATGTACTCGGCGGACAAGGACCGCACCGCGCCGGCCGATCTGAAGGCACTGGCGGCCGAGACGATGCCGCTCCTGAAGGCCGCCGCCCGCGAGGCGTTCACTGCCATGCCGGAGCACATCGCCCATGCGCTCATCAACGCCTCGGCCGACGTGTGCATCTACGCCAAGAACGAGGCCATCGACGGCGACATCACTCCACTCTCCTACCTCTACGCCATTTACCTCTGGCTCGACGCCATCTTGGAGCGCGGGCCGGAGCGCGGCGGTCTGGTGATGGGAGATGGCTGCGCGTTCGACATCGCGTGGCAGCGCATCAGAGACGAGATGCTGAAGTACGAAGAAGAGCTTCCGAACATGGAGCGCTCGTGCCGCAAGCGCGCCCGTCGCTTCCAAGAGGCTTTCGAGCGCTTTGGCCTCTTCGTTGACCAGACTGCGCAGCAGGTGGCGGCATGACCGACACCGTGCGTCACGTCCAGTTCCGCCAGCCTCGCCGCGTGTCCGCTCCCACGGTGTTCCAGCGCATGCAGGGCATCGTTGCCGACCTTGAGGCCATGGGCGGTTCTCCTTCGCCTTCTGACCTCCGCTCCGTAGCCGACCGGCTGAACGAGCTTGCCTCCACCATCGAGCGCGGAGACGCCTGACCATGGATTGGTGCCGCCTGCATCACGGTGTTTCGACCGACCCGAAATGGCGCCTGATCGCCAAGCGCGCCGGGGTGCGTGTCGGCGACGTGCTGTCCGTCTGGACGTACATGCTCGACTATGCCTCGCAGGCGACGCCCCGCGGTACTCTGGCCGGCTGGGAAGACGACGTGTGCGCCATCGCTCTCGACTATGAGCCGGAAGAGATCGCCGCCGTCCGTGAGGCGATGCAGGGACGGACCCTGGATGGCGACATTCTGACCGGCTGGGAGAAGCGCCAGCCGAAGCTGTTCGGGCACTGGAGGAAAGATCCTGCGCGCCTTCCTCCTGAGGAATGGCTACAGGTCCGGCGCGCTATCCTGATCCGCGATGACTATACGTGCCAGTATTGCGGCGCCAGAAGCGACAAAATGGAATGCGACCACGTAGTTCCAGTGTCGCGTGGCGGGTCAAACGATCCAGAAAACCTCGTCGCGGCTTGCTATGACTGCAATCGAAGCAAGGGTAGCAAACTGGTTTCTGAATGGCTTGCAGAAGTGGAGGCGTGAGTATGGAATGGTTTCGCTCATACCATGGCGCGCCTATGGACCCGAAATGGTTGACGGTTGCACGCAAGGCGAACACCACGCCGGCTGCGGTGGCTGCGGTCTGGTGGGCCATTCTGGATTTCGCCAGTCAGAACGAAGATCGCGGGAGCTTTTCAGGCTTTGACTGCGAGACTGCGGACGGGTTCTTTGGGCTGACGGACGGAACGTCTGCCGCCATCATAGCAGCCCTTCGTGACCGCCAATGCATCATCGAAGACAGGGTGTCGAAGTGGGAAAAGCGCCAGCCCAAGCGTGAGGATTCCGGAGCGACCGAAAGGAAGCGCGCGCAAAGAGAGCGTGACAGAGAGAAGGTTGACGCATCGTCACGCGATGTCACGCACGGTCACGCGGCGTCACGCGATGTCACGACAGATAAGAACAGAGAAGATACAGAACAGAACCCCCCTAAATCCCCCCGTGCCGGGGGGACGGACAGGGGCGAGGTTGATCGTCAGTTCGATGCGTTTTGGGACGTGTACCCGAAGCGCGGACACGCAGCCAATCCACGCAAGCCGGCTGCTGAGAAGTTCGCCCGGCTGGTCAAGGGGGGCGTTGACCCGGCCGACATCATCGCCGGGGCGAAAGCCTACGCCAGCAGCATGCGGCAGACCGGCAAGGACGGGACCGAATACGTCATGCAGGCGACGCGCTGGCTGAACCAGGAGGTTTGGCGCGACTACGCCAACGTCCACCACATCGCCCAGGCCGAGCCGTGGCGCACCGACCCGAAGGCGTGGAAGGACAACGACCGCCCGCCTCCGTGGCCTGACGCCCCCACCGGGACCGAGTGCGGCCGGTGGCGGAAGTGTGGTGGCAGCTGGGCGTTTATGCGCTGAGGGACGTGATGACCGAACTGATAGCAGCCCTTGCTGAGAACGGCGTCCGCCCGCAGCGCGGAGGCGGCTTCCGCCGTGGCGACAACTACACCACCTGCCCGCAGTGCTCGCACACCCGGAAGAAGAAAACCGATCCGTGCCTGTCGGTGACGCTGGACGACAACGGCGGCGCGGTGTGGATGTGCCACCACTGCGGCTGGTCTGGGAACGTCGCCGGCTTCCTGTACCGCCGTGCGTCGCAGGACGACCGCAAGCCGATCCGCCGGCCCGAGCCGCCGAAGGAGACGCCGCGCCCTGACCCGTTCTGGGCGTTCTTCGACCGTCGGTCGATTGACCGAGAAGTCGTGGAGGAAATGGGCATCTACCGGGGCGAAGCCTACTTTCCGCAGGCCGGTCAGTCGAAGCCGTGCATCGTGTTCCCCTACGTCGCAGACGGCGTGCTGGTGAACAACAAGTACCGCTCTGCGCAGAAGGAATTTGCCCAGGACAAGGACGCGGAACGAACCCTCTACAACTACGACCAGATAGCCGACGATATGCTGATCTGGGTCGAAGGCGAGATGGACGTTCTGGCCTGCCTGACGGCCGGCTATCGCTCCGTAGTCACGCTTCCGGACGGCGCCCCCAAGGATCTGAAGGACGAGGACGACCCGAGGCGCGAGACGGACAAGCGTTTCGCCGCAATGACCAACTGCGCCGACCGCCTGGAGCGCATCCAGCGCGTGGTGATCGCCACCGACACGGACGAGCCCGGCAACAACCTTGCCGAAGAACTCGCGCGCCGGCTCGGCAAAGAGCGGTGCTGGCGTGCCCGGTGGCCGGCCGGGTGCAAGGACGCGAACGAGGTGCTGACCAAGATGGGTGTGGACGTTCTGCGCCGCTGCATCGAGAGCGCCAAGCCGTACCCGGTCAAGAGCCTGCACACCGCCGAGACGTACCGCGATGACGTGATGGCGCTGTACCGCGGCGAGATCCAGCAGGGGTTGACCACTGGTTTCGAGAACCTGGACCGCTTCATGAAGCTGACCGGAACCGGGCAACTCGTGATCCTCACCGGCATCCCCAACCACGGAAAGTCTGAGTTCCTTGACCAGATCCTCGTGAACTATTGCCGGCTTCACGGGTGGCGGGTTGCGTACTGCTCGTTCGAGAACAACCCGCCCCGCCACATTGCCAAGCTGATCGAGAAGGTCGTCAAGAAGCCGTTCCGCCAGTACGACGGCGTAAACGTCACCCCCATGACATCCGATGAAGTCGAAATGGGCATGGAGTGGGTGGAGGAACATTGCCTGTTCCTGCGCGCCGAAGAAGAGGCGCCCACCATTGACTGGATCTTGGAGAAGACCAAGGCCGCTGTCCTGCGTTACGGCATCAAGGCCCTGGTGATCGACCCCTACAACGAGATTGAACACAAGCGGCCCGACGGCATGACGGAGACGGAATACCTCTCCCAGCTTCTCGGCAAGGCCCGTCGCTTCGGAGAGAACCACGGCGTTGACATGATCTTCGTCGCGCACCCGACGAAGCTGCAAAAGAACGGTGACGGGCAAGAGCCGGTTCCGGATCTGTATGACATTAGCGGCGGCGCACACTGGAACAACAAAGCTGACATCGGCTTTGCCGTGTGGCGTGACAAGAGCAACCCAAATAGCACGACTTTGGTAAAGGTTCACAAGGTCCGCAACAAGGATCTTGGGCAGGTTGGAACGGCGGATTTTGTCTATCACCGCCTCACCGGAACCTATACAGAAGCGTGAAGATCGGAGTATAATCAATCATGACGCTGGAAGACTACACAGTGTTTTCATGCACTCAGGGTTTCGGCTCGTATGGCGAGCCTCATTGGCGCATTGCGCGCCGCGCTGATCTTCCGATGACGCTGGTAAAGGTCATTTTGGAAAAGGTCTTGTTGGTCCTCGGCTATGTCCAGGTCCGGTACATCGACCGCGGGTATCGCTGGTCGCGTACGGCCCTTGGTGACCAGATCGCGGAGGGGCGGCATGGCCGGTGACATGCACGTTCCAAAGGACGCGCCCGCGTGCCTTCGCTTCGGCGACCCACGCAAGCTGCCGATCCGTTCCCCATGGAGCTATGACGGCGGCGCCTGCTGTCCGCTTTTCCTGACGGAAAAGGACGGGGCCATAGCGCTCGACCACACCCCCGGCTGCACATCACAAGGCGTCTGCGCCCGCGCCAGGAGGTCCCGCGACCTTCGCGAAGGGAAGTACCCGCCTCACCCCACGGTCAAGACCCGAGACACATGGCAGTACCGGGTGCGGATGTGGTTGGCGGAACTGGCGCGGCGTGTTGGACGGAGGGCGGCGGCATGAACGAATGGACGCACAACTCTCTGGCCGCCGACCTCGCCGCCTGGCGCCAGCGGAACCAAAAGCGCATCACCTTCGAGAACATGGCGTTTGGCGACTGCCGGCCGGACGTGTTCTCGCTGGTCAAGACGCTGAACCCGCTCCGGTTCGACCCGATCACCGACGAGGTGAAGGTGAGCCGGGGAGACTTCCTAGCGGACCTTCGAGCGTCGAAGTGGCTGGTCTACGCCCCGTTCTCGGCCCGGATCTTTTTTGCCTGCCCAGCGGGCCTGATTAAGCCGCACGAGGTGCCATCCAGCTGCGGACTGATCGTGCGCGGCGCCGTTGCTTGGGAGGTGGTGAAGCGCCCCATGGTCAACAAGGACGCCCGGCTGACAGAGCGCGAGTGGATGAAGCTCGTTCTCGGTCGGTGGGCAGACCGGGCGGTTGCGGCATGACGCCCATCCCCACCTCACTCCAACACCGGGTAGGCCGCTCTCCCGCTGGAGAGGATCAGCTAAAGGCCATGGGCGCCGCCGCCTGGAGACAAGGCCGCGGTCTCTGGATACCGGAGGAGGCGCTACAGCGCATGGACGAGATAAGCAGAACCTTTGCCGAAAGGATCGGCGACAAGCTTTACGGAAGGAGGGGAGCATGAGAGTCAGCAGCACCGATGAACCAAGCCCAGACACCCCGGAGCGCAACCGCCTAATTGCCTATCTGCGCGAGACGAACAAGCCGGGGCGCAGCTTCATCTCGACATCATCGCGCGCCCCAGGGGCGACGGATGAGCAGGTCAGCGCCGAAATCATGCGCGTCCTGAAGGGAATGGAAGATGGGTCAATCGCCTACACGGTCCATGATCGCTTTGAAGACGAGCCGGCGCGACAGAGCAATATGCTGATCGACGCCGCCCTATCAGAAACCAAGACGACGGAGACCTAAAGCATGCCGAGCCTAGCCGAGATCGCCGCCGACCCGGCGAAGAAGGAAGCCTCCATCCGTCGCATGCTGGCGATGGGTGATGGGTGGTACGCCGCCTATCGCCGCGAGGTGGAGGAGGCATGGGTGGCGGGGCGCGCTGACCGGGAAGTAGCCGAGTGGATGGAGATGTTCGGCATCATCAGTCCGCTGGAGGCGCGGGAGTTCATCTGACCGCGCAAAAAATGCATCTTGACGCATTCGGATAGTTGGATACCCTTTCGCGCGCGCGCGAGCCGGTGTATGGTGTATTCGGATAGGCTGTTACACCAAATACGGAGGCAGGCGTGGACCAGACGCCGACTCGGCACCTTCGCAAGATGTCCGCCCACTTAGCGATGGAGGCGTGACGATGTCGCGACGTGGGCGTAAGCGCAAAGACGGTCCGCGGGAGCCGAACGGCCGCCGCAGCCGCGTGGAGATCAAGAAGCACGAGCCGGTGGTCAGTCCGGAACTCCTCCAGCGCCGGGCTGATGCCGCAGGGCGTGGGAACGAGCAAGACCAGCTTGCCGGCTCGGTCCTCGGGTGCCTCCTGCTTCGCGGGCACATCACGCCTGAGCAGCACGAGGGCGGATCCCTGCTGACCGAGCTATGGTCCGTGTGGTCGCGCATGGCCGCCGCCCCGGCCCGCCACGCTCGCGCCGCTGGCGGGACGATGGTCCCAAGCGGCGTTTCTGAGGAGGCGATGCCGGTGGACGAGATCGAGCGCCGCGCTCGCTGCGACGCCGACCCTGAGAACCCATCTCCGGGCGCCATCGCTGCGTGGGAGCGGGTGTGCGAGAACATGCAGGCGTTCCGCGTCGCTATCCGGGACTGCCGCAACCACGCCCTCGTGCTGGCGATCCTCGAAAGCGTCTGCATGGACGAGATCATGCCGCCCCGCCTGCAGGACCGGGCATGGTCCATCGGCTGGGATGCTCTCAAGGATGGACTGGACGTGGCGGCTGAGTTCTTCGGCGTGCATGGAAAGCGACAGGCGGCGTAAAAAAGCTGTTGACACAAGGTATGCCCAAGCGTCATTAATAGAACATCAGATTTTGCGCCCGCCCGGTTGATGCCGCGGCGGGCGTTTCGCTTTGCAGGCCGCGCCAGCGCTCAGCCTATCCGCTAAGTGCCGACCGCGCTCCATCGCGCCGGCCTGCAATCCCCTGAGGTATCCGCCCATGTCCGACGCAGCTTTTGGCGCCGCGCTTTGCGTTGTGGTTGCGCTTACCGCTTCTGGTCTGGTGGCTGCCATGTACGTGCTGGGGCGCTGACCGCATGCCGACGCCGCCTCTTTCGGATGCCGAGTGCATAGCCGCTCACGAGGCGATGCAGCGGCACCGGACGCAGGGTGAAGCTGCGGCGGAACTGGGTATCGCGCGGGAGTCGTTGCAGCGCCGATTGCGTCAGCACGAGGCGCGCGGGCTCGGCCGGTCTCCCAGCCCAGCTGAACTGGCGGAAGCCTACAAGCCCGCCGCTCCCGACATCTCCCCGCGCGAGATGCCGAAGTACCGGGTGATCGCGCCGGCCAGTGACAAGCTTCTCCGTGTGCTGGTGATCGGTGATGCGCACGACCACCCCGGCATACCGGACAAGTCGCGCTTCCGGTTGATTGGCAAGCTGGCGGCGGCCGAGCGGCATGACGTGATCCTGTCCATCGGTGACTTCCTCGACCTGCACTCCCTGTGCACGCACACCCGAGAGGACACCTACAAGGGCAAGGCGAAGCCATCGTTCGCCCAGGACATCGACAGCGCGGCGCTGGCCATGGCGGCGCTGGAGGCCGAGTTGCCGGCCGACTACAAGCCGCGCAAGCACATCACGTTCGGCAACCACGAGGGCCGCGCCTGGCGCTATGAGGACGCCAACCCGGCGACCATCGGCCAGATGACCGGGCAGGTTGAGAACGTGTTCGAGTCCCACGGCTGGAGCCATCAGGCGTTCGGCCACTGGACCATGATCGGCGGCGTCGGCTTCACCCATGTGCCGCGGAACATCATGGGCCGCCCGGTCGGTGGGAAGAACGTTGAGAACACGGTGGCGAATGAAGCCACATGGGATATCGTCTTCGGGCACTCCCACCGCCACAACGTCGTGCACCGCGCCAAGCACGGGTACAACAACTCGGTCACGGTGGTGAACGCCGGAACTGCCATGCCGCCCGGCTACGTGGCTGATTACGCGGAAGGGCTCCCGACAGGATATCACTACGGCGTGGTTGAGTTGGTCATCTTCGACGGGCGCATTCAGTCCGCAGTGTTCCGCTCGTTCCGCGAGTTGGGCATTCGGTTCCTTGCCCAGGCGCTAGGCCGGACGCTCGTGGCATGAGGCGCGACTTCAGCTATTTCAGCGGCCCCGTGGCGGAGATCGTCCACCACGGGCACGGCAAGCCGCTTCCCGAAGGGTATGAGTACCTTCCGCAGCGCGCCTCGCACCACACGCAGCACAGCGCGATGATCGGCCCCAAGGCCCGCCGCCTGCACACCTACGTGACCAGCGGAGACGACGGCGCCCCGGTTCTGGTGGTGTGGCGGGACGGCTCCCGCCGCTGCATTGAGATCCCGCTGGCTGACCCTCTCGGCCTCGCCCAAGAGTTGGTCGCCCGCTACCGCGAACACCGACAGGGCCAGCCCCGGCCCGATAAGCTGGGAGACCCCTGATGGCCGAAGACACGATGAACCGCTTACACCACGACCTTGGTGTGATCTCAGGAAAGCTGGACAGCGTGTTAGCGGCCATAAACTCCCATGGGGATCGTTTAGCCTCTTTAGAGGACCGTGTCGGCAAGCTGGAGCAGGCCAAGGCCTGGGTGCTTGGTGCGGCTGCCGCCTTGGGTGGCGCGGCCGGCAAGCTGGCGTCGCTGCTGAGCGCAGGTGGATGACCGACCTCCGCCC
The DNA here is from genome assembly GCF_050789165.1 of Azospirillum sp. Lineage (NCBI taxonomy): Bacteria > Pseudomonadati > Pseudomonadota > Alphaproteobacteria > Rhodospirillales > Azospirillaceae > Azospirillum > Azospirillum sp. The sequence goes on along the minus strand of NZ_JBOZRT010000155.1, from coordinate 45,014 downwards.
CGTCCGTCTCATCCACCGCCCATCGGAGCATCCGATACCGTGGCAGGTAGAGGCGATGGACGGATTGTACCTCGCCGGCTTCCGCACCGCCGAACTGGCGCGAGAGTACATGCGACGGCAAGGGATGCGCGAGGAAGCTTGAGCGGGGCCGCGAGTTGCGGTAGACTCAGCTTCGCTGCGGCGGCGTGGGAGTACACGCTAAGCCGACGCTAGGAACCGATTGACTTAGACGGGGATGTCTCTTCGGAGGTCCGGGCAAAGCCGAGGCGATGCCGAACATCCCGGCCGGTGGTTCAAATCCGGCCCGCCTTCGGGCGATCTATCGGGGGTCACAGTCGGACGGACACCGCTATGCGGTGCGAGGTAAACGGGTTCCTTGCCGGTATCCAATCCGGCCCGCAGCGCATCATTCCGGCAGATGGCGCCCCACCGAAGCCGGGCATCTAGCGGGGCCGCCTCACGCGAGGCGTTTACGGTTTCGCCGTCCCTGTGGCGGCAACGAGTTGCGGTGGTGAGGCTGAGTACCGCCAAGCTGGGAGGTGGAGCCCGCGAGGGCCGATCCGTAAGGCAAGGGCGCGAACAGGCCCCGCCGCAAATCACGCCTACCGTCTGCGAAGCCCCACGTCTCACGCGGGGTGAACGCCGGCACCAAGGTATGTGTGTCATGCCCATTCCTTCAGCCGGTGGCTAGCAGCGGCGGGCAACAGCGCAGCAAAGGCTAGGCCAGAGCCGACAGTGTTGCTGCTTCGCGAGGGCGCCACTCCACACGGGGCGGCGCCCTTTCTCATGTCTGGAGGCCGGCATGTTCTTCGTGCTTCTCCTGGCCTGCTCCACCCAACAGCCTGTGTGCATTCCCGTCCGAGCGGAGCGCATGCAGACCTACCCCACGGAAGCATCCTGCATGTCACGCATGGACGCTGTGGTGAGTGGTTGGCAGATGTCGAACCCGACGTTCACCGTTGAGTTGGCCGGCTGCATGCTGGTGGAGCGGCCGGCATGAAGGACGAACCTCCCATCATGGGCTTCTGTGACCCGTACGAAGACACGCCGACGCAGGCCTTCATCACGGTGGAGGACTGCGCTCGTGAGTGCCGCTGCCGGGCGTGGTTCCTGATCGGCGTTGGCCTGATCGCTGGCGTCATCGTCACTGCCATCGTTCACCGCATCATCACCTAACCCCATCCGCCCACAGCCACGGGCGTAACCATCGCAGCACACGGCATCTCCTCAGGCTGGTAGCCGGTAACCCCGGCTGCCCAGCGATGGGGGCGTGGCTGCGCCAGCTTGAGGAGATGCAGCATGGCACACGTCTACGAAGGCGCCCCGGACGACCGTCAGGCCGGCGACATCAAGCCGAGCCGCTTCCGGCCGAAGTACCGCGCGCTGACCGACGCCGAGAAGGCGCTGCACGACGCGATCAAGGGCAAGGCCGCGGAACTGGAAGCGCTGTTCGAGCGCGCCCGCGATCTGCGCATCCCCGCCGTGGAGATCCAGCCGGTGAACGTCGGCGACGGCGCTGAGTCCATCATGGTTGAAGGCGTCTCGGTCGGCCCAGAGTGGGAGTATTTCCACGACGGCATGAAGTCGCTGGAACTGGCCGTCATGTGGACGGTCAAGGGCCTGACGGCGTGAGGGCCGCACGATGGCTGGCCGCGACCAAGTGATCGTGATCGAGCGCCCGGTGCACGAGTGGTTCGCCCTGACCCGCTCGGCCTATCTGGTTCTGCCCCGCCTCGCGCTGGAGGCTATGCCCGTCGAGTGGCAACACCGCTTTGTCGCCCTGATGGACGAGGCTGAGGCGATGGGCCTCACCACGCCGAGCGACTACGAGGTGCGCCGCCGTGACGATACCGGCCGCTACATCGAAGACCCGTGGGCGAACTACCGTCGTGGTGACTTCGGGGCTGTGCACGGCAAGCCGCTGAGCGAGGTGTCACCATGAGCCTCCGCGACTGCCAATCCGGCCCTGATCGCCTGGACAAGATCGAGGTGCAGGCCAAGGAACTCTCCCGCATCCACGGCACCTATGACGAGCTGGTGAAGGACGAGCAAGGCCGCATCACCCTGAAGCGGGCCACGGCATCGCTGCGTGAGGTATCGGCCATGGCACGATGGCCGGGTGGGGTGGGTGAGGAGCCGGTCTTTGGGGAGCAGGGCTAGGCGCCGGCTTTAGCTGCTGCCCGTCGCTTCCTCATGTACTCCCGCTGATAGGCGGTGCGGTCGAAGGTTCCGCGAGGCGCGCGCTCCTTCGGTGGATCTGCCGACTGGACGGCAGGCGCTGGCGCTTCTACAGGCTTTGGAACTGGGGCTGGCTTCGGTAACGGCCGGGCATTGGCGCAGATGCCGTAATGCCGCTGGCCGCAGATCTTGCACTTCGGGGCGTCCATCCCGTTAGTCTAACATTGGCCAAGCGTGAGCGCCACCGATGCCGTCCAATCCCTTCTACCAATCGGCAGCGTGGAAGGCCCTTCGCTCCGCCGCTCTGAAGCGCGACCGCTACCGCTGTACCGTCCCTGGCTGCTCCAGCACGCACCGCCTCACCGTTGACCACATCGTCAGCCGGCCGAAGGGCGCGACGGGGCTGACCGCTCAGGACGTACTCTCGAACCTCCGGGTGCTATGTGCCGACCACGACAACCAAGCCAAGGAAGGCGCGGACGGACAGCGCCGGGGCGACGGTCGGATGGTGGTGCGAGGGTGCGACGCGGACGGATGGCCTTTGGATCCCCGGCACCGGGCGTGACCGGCGTGGGGAGGGGGGGGGATCAGATCTTCGGGCCGAATGGGGGCCACAACCGGTCAGGGCCTCTTTGCGCGCGTCCACAGTTCAAATGTTGAGGTAGAGCTATGGCGATGCCCCGCACGCCAAAGGCGAAGGCGGCGGTTTCCGGGCAGGCTGGGAAGAACCCTCAGCGCTTCAAAGGCCGCAAGGACCCAACCGCTGCTTCGCTCGGCAACCCGCCGGCATGGATGACCAAGGAGCAGTGCGCCGTCTGGTCTCAGTTCGCGCACGAACTGCCATGGCTGAACGGCTCCCACCGGGCGCTGCTGGAAATCGCCGTCAACGTCCGCACGCGGCTGATAGCCGGACAGGACGTTGGCGTCCAGGCGCTCAACCTGCTTCGCCAGTGCCTTGGGCAGATGGGCGCCACGCCGGCCGATGCGACCAAGATCACGGTGCCTGATGGCGACGAAGAAGACCCAGACGAAGCGTTCTTCCGCCGCCCCAACTGACCGCGCCACGGCCTACGCGCAAGCAGTCGTTGCTGGGGAGATCGTAGCCGGTCCGCATGTTCGGAACGCCTGCCGGCGGCACTTGGACGACTTAGTGTGTGGGCATGAGCGCGGGCTGACCTACGACGTAGCAGCGGCCGAGCACGTGTGGAACTTCTTCGAGGGGGTGTTCCGGCTGTCGGAAGGCCAGTTCGAAGACAAGCCGTTCAAGCTTCACCCGTCACAGGCGTTCGTGCTGGGCTCGCTGTTCGGGTGGAAGCGGGTGGATGGCACCAGGCGGTTCCGCCGGGCCTACATCGAGCAAGGGAAGGGCAACGGAAAAAGCCCGCTGGCCGGCGGCATCGGCCTGTACGGGATGACGGCCGACGACGAAGCGGGCGCGCAGATCTACGCCGCCGCGGCGAAGAAGGAACAGGCCGCCATCCTGTTTCAGGACGCCTGCAAGATGGTGCGGAAGTCGCCGCCCTTGCTGAAGAAACTGGCGTTCAGCGGTGGCATCGGGCGCGAGTTCAACATCGCGCACCACCCGTCGCAGAGCTTCTTCCGGCCCATCTCCAAGGACGCAGGCAAGACGGGCTCCGGTCCGCGACCGCACTTTGCGCTGTGCGATGAGGTGCACGAGCACCCTGACCGCAGCATCATGGAGATGCTGGAGCGCGGCTTTAAGTTCCGCCGGCAACCGCTCCTGCTGATGATTACCAACTCCGGCTCCGACCGGAACTCGGTCTGCTGGGAGGAGCACGAACACGCTGTTCGAGTGGCCGCCGGGACGCGGACCCCGGACGAGACGTTCACCTACGTCGGCGAGCCGCTGGACGATACGACGTTCTCGTTCGTGTGCGCTCTCGACAAGGACGACGATCCGCTGAACGACCCGTCGTGCTGGGAAAAAGCCAACCCTCTTCTCGGGGTGACGATCACCCGCGAGTATCTGGCGGACGTGGTAAAGCAGGCGAAGGCACTGCCGGGAAAACTGAACGGCATCCTCCGGCTTCACTTCTGTCGCTGGACGGATGCCGACATGGCTTGGATGAGCCGAGAGGCGCTGGAAGCGGTTCTGGACGACTTCGACCCCATTGAGCACAGCGGGGCGGAGGTGGCGGCCGGCGCAGACCTCTCGGCGACGCAGGATCTTACCGCGCTCGGGTTCGTGGTTGAGACCGGAACGGTGGAGATGCCGGGGCCGGACGGTACGACGGTGGTCAAGCCTACCTACGACGCCTGGGTTGAGGCATGGACGCCGGGCGATACGGTTGATGAGCGGGCGCTACGCGACAAGGTTCCGTACGACGTGTGGGTGCGCGAGGGGTGGTTGAACGCCCCGCCGGGAAAGGTGGTCCGCATGGACTTCCTGGCCGCACGCGTCGCGGAAGTCAGTCTGGAGTACCTGCTGAAGGTGCTGGCCTACGACGCCTACGCGTTCCGCAAGAACTTCGAGCCGGAGCTTGATGCTGCGGGCGTCACGGTGCCGCTGGTCGAGCACCCACAAGGCGGAAAGCGCAGGGCGCAGCCGGCCGACGAACAGAAACGGGCGGCCGAGGCGGAAGGCAAAGAGGCTGATGGGCTGTGGATGCCAGGCTCGTTGACCGAGCTGGAAACGCTGATCCTGGAGAAGCGCATCCGCATCCGCCGAAGCCCGGTCATCATCTCGGCAATCATGGGCGCATCCATCGAACGCGACCCGTTCGATAACCGATGGTTCAGCAAGCGCAAGGCTACCACCAGGATTGACCCGCTGGTGGCGTTGGCGATGGCGGTTGGAGCGGCGACATCCGCATCGTCCGTCGCGTCCTCCGGTCCCGAAATCATCGTCCTCTAACCCAAGGCTTCAGCATGGCACAGAACGACGCGCCGAAGGCTACCGGCGGCCGGTTGGCCGTGCTCTCCGACCTGTGCGGCCTGATCGGCGCCGGGCTCGTGTCCTATGGGGCGTGGCTCGTCTACGAGCCGGCTGGGTACATCGTCGGCGGGGCCATGCTGCTGACGGTCGGTGTCGTGTCCGCGCTGCGTCGGGGTGCCTGATGGCGGGATTTCTGCAAGCGCTGTTGGGCGGTCCCTCTGAGCGGCGCTCATCGTCGCTGGAGATGGACCTGTGGTCGTTGCTGCTGGGTGGCGGCGGTTCGTCGAAATCCGGCATCAACGTGACCTATGACGAGGCGTTGAGGTGCAGCACGGCGCTCGCCGCGGTGCGTGCCCTGTCGCAGGGCATCGCACAGTCGTCTTTCGGGCTGTTCCTGCCGACCAAGGACGGGCGCGGGATGGAGCCGGCCGTCAAGCACTCGCTGAACCGGCTGCTCTATCGCCAACCGAACGAGTGGCAGACTTCCTACGAGTTCCGCGAAACCCTGATGATCCATGCCGTGCTGACCGGCAACGGCTTCGCCTTCATCAACCGGGTTGGTGGCCGAGTGGTCGAACTGATCCCGCTCCTTCCGGGGCAGGTGGCGATTGAGCAGAAGGCCGACTACTCGCTGGTCTACCGGGTCACGTTCGCTGACGGGAAGTATGCTGAACTGAAGCGCTCCGACGTGCTGCACCTCCGCGGCATGAGCTGGAACACCTACGCGGGAATGGATGCGCTGCGGCTGGCGCGCGAGGCCATCGGGCTCGCCTCCGCCACCGAAGAGACCCACGCCCGCCTGCACTCCAACGGTGCGCGGCCCGGCGGCATCCTGACCAGCGATGGCACGCTGAACAAGGAGCAGGTGGAGCAGATCCGCGCCGCGTGGCAGCAGGTTCAGGGCGGCGTGCACAACGCCATGAAGACGGCGATCTTGTCCGGCGGGCTGAAGTGGACGCAGCTTTCCATGACGGGCGTGGACAGCCAGCACCTCGAAACCCGGCGCTTCCAGATTGAGGAAATCTGCCGAGGCATCGGCGTGTTTCCGCAAATCGTCGGGCACTCGGACAAGACGGCCACCTACGCCAGCGCGGAAGCCTTCTTCCAGGCGCATGTGACGCACTCGCTGGCGCCATGGGCGGAGCGGCTGGAGCAGGTCTGCGACCGCGACCTTCTGACCGAGCAGGAAAAGGCGGCCGGCTACGCGACCAAGCTGGACCTGCGCAATCTGGAGCGCGGCGACACCAAGGCCCGCACTGAATACTACGCATCCGGCATCAACGCTGGCTGGCTGGTGCGGAACGAGGCGCGTGTGAAGGAGGGATTGAACCCGCTTCCCGGACTGGATGAGCCGCTGCAACCGCTGAACATGGGGAACGGCAACCCATCCCCAAACCCCGCCGCTGAGCCAACCAAGGGCGGAGCGCCGGACGAGACGAAGGCCGGGCGCGTCCTGTCGGCTGCGAACGAGTCCCGCATCATCAACGCACGCGACGAACTGAACACGGTGCTGGCGCAGGTCCAGAGCCAGACGGAGGCCCCATGAACCGATTTCTTGAGTTGAAGTCGGCCGGCGCTGGAAAGCACCTGGCCGCGGTTGGCCGCGAACTGAAGGCGGTCGATGACAAGCCCGGCATGGTGACCGGCTACGGCTCCGTGTTCGGCGTGAAGGACAGCTACGGCGACATCGTGGCGCCGGGCGCGTTCACGGCGAGCCTCGCCGACTGGACCGCGAAGGGGCGTATGCCGGCGATGCTCTGGCAGCACGATCCGTCCGAGCCCGTGGGCGTGTGGACGGAGATGGTCGAAGACAGCATCGGCCTGCGCTGTACGGGCCAGCTTCTTCTCACCGTCGAGAAGGGACAGGAAGCTTATGAGCACCTGAAGGCCGGCACTGTCGGCGGCTTGTCCATCGGGTTCCAGACCGTTGAGCGGACGTGGAACTACGAGGAAGAGACCCGCACGCTCAACAAGGTCAACCTGTGGGAAGTGTCGCTCGTCACCTTCCCGGCCAACGACATGGCCCGCGTGAACGGCGTCAAAGGCGCCGAGCGCTTCAAGAGCATTCGTGAATTCGAGGACTTCCTTCGGGATGAAGCGGGGTTCTCCAATGCCCAGGCGAAGGCCATCGCCTCGCGTGGGTTCAAAGCCGCCTCGGACGCTCGGGACGAGCCTGAGGGACTGGCTTCCGTGTTGGCCGCGCTTCGCTCGGTCAACGCTCGCACCACTCCCTGAACAGAGGATCAATCCGATGCCCGATGGCATGTTCATTCCGGCCGACCTGGAAAAGAAGGACGGCAACAACGTCACCGCTGAAATCGAGCGCGAGATCCGCTCCATCGGCGGCAACATCAAGACCCTGCAGGAGAGCGTGAACCGCGATCTGGAGGCCGTCCGCAAGGTCGCCGAGGAAGCAAAGGGCGCCATCGGCCCCGAGGTGAAGTCGCAGATCGACGCGCTGACCGAGTCCGTGCTGGCGAAGATGGACGCGGCCACCAAGCCCGTCTCCGAGCGCCTGGACGGCATCGAGGCCCGCATGAACCGTCCGGGGGCCGGAGGCTTCGGCGGCAACGGCGACGATGGGCTGGAGAAGCGCGCGGCCGAGTTCGCCCGCACCGCCCTGGCCGTGCGTGGCAACCTCAAGGCCGGTACGGTTCTGGACGCCAAGACCATCGACGTGGAGGGCTACAAGGCCTGGGAGCAGTCCTTCGGCCTGTACCTGCGCTCGAAGGACGACCGCGCCATTGAGGAGAAGGCCCTGTCGGTCGGTTCCGATCCGGACGGCGGCCAGCTCGTCCCGACGGCGGTCAGCAACCGCATCGTCATGCAGGTCTACGAGACCTCGCCGCTGCGCCAGCTCGCCACCGTCGAGACCATCGGCACCGACAGCCTGGAGATCCCGAACGATCTGGGCGAGTTCGATGCCGGCTGGGTCGGCGAGACCGAGGGCCGTACGGAGACCAATACCTCCACGCTGGGCGTGCTGCGCATCCCGGTCCACGAGATCTATGCGAAGCCGAAGGCGACGCAGAAGATGCTGGAGGACGCCTCGGTCAACATCGAGACGTGGATCGCCACCAAGATTGCCGACAAGTTCTCGCGCACGGAAGCGTCGGCGTTCATCTCGGGCAACGGCGTGAAGAAGCCCCGCGGCATCCTGACCTACCCGTCGGGGACCAGCGGCGCGAAGATCGAACAGATCGCCAGCGGCGGCGCCACCACCGTCACCGCTGACGGCCTGATCAACGTGATGATCGCGCTGAAGGACTGGTATGCGTCCGGCGCCTCGTGGCTGATGCGCCGCGCGTCGGTCGGCGCCGTCATGCTCCTGAAGGACGGCGACGGCCAGTATATCTGGCGGCCTGGTCTGGAGGCGGGCAAGCCGTCCACGCTGTTGGGCTCCCCGGTCTATCAGGCGGCGGACATGCCGGCCATCGGCGCGGGCACCCTGCCCATCGCTTTCGGCAACTTCCGCGCCGGCTACACCGTCGTGGATCGCCTGGGGATCACCGTCCTGCGCGACCCGTACTCGGCGAAGCCCTTCGTGGAGTTCTACAGCCGCAAGCGCGTCGGCGGCGATGTGGTGAACTTCGAAGCCTTTAAGCTCATGGTCGTCTCGGCCTCCTAAGGCCAGTCGCCATCGTCATCCATCGGGAAGGGCGGCTTCGGGCCGCCTTTCCCGTTTCAATAGGAGTTCCGCGCGATGCGCGACATGATGAACTGCTGCACGCCCAAGCGTGCCATCTCCCCGGCGGCAGCCACGACCGACAACACCGCCTTCGTCTCCCAGATCATTGACGTGCAGGGCTACGACAGCCTGACGTTCCTGATCCAGACCGGTTCGCTGGCCGATGCCGACGCCACCTTCACGACCCTCGTGGAGCACGGAGACGACTCCAGCCTGACCGACGCCGCCGCGGTGGCGGATGCCGAACTGCTGGGCACCGAGGCGCTGGCGAGCTTCACGTTCGCCGACGACAACAAGTGCTTCAAGATCGGCTACGTGGGCAGCAAGCGCTACGTGCGCCTGACCGTGACCCCGGCCAACAACAGCGGCAACGCTTTCGTGTCGGCCATCGCTCTGCTGGGCCACCCGGCGCAGCGTCCGACGGCCAACCCGCCGGCCTGATCGGCTGTGACCTGACCAGGGAGGCGGAGACCCCGCCTCCCGTTCTTCCCAGAGGAGGTTTCGGCCATGGCCGATGGCACCTATCAGACCAAGGTCTACGACAAGCTTGGTGGCGATCAGATGGTGGTCGCGTCCGGCGGTTCGATCAACATCGAGACCGGCGGGAAGATCCTTGCCAACGGCACGCAGGCATCTGCCATCGTCAGCCTGACGGACAGCACGGGCGGCACAGCGAACGACACCCTCGCGGCGGTCGGCGCGACCAACGGCGGCGATGTGAGCGGCGTGATCAACAGCAACTTCGCCGACCTGGGGGCGAAGGTGAACGCCATCCTCGCCGCACTGCGCGGCGCTGGCATCGTCGCGAGCTGACCATGCGCGCGCTAGTCCTGAAGGATCTCCCGTACTCGGCTGATGGCGTCCGCATCGTGACGCTGCCGGCCGGGCAGGAAGCCGACATTCGCGATGATCTGGCGCCGGGCCTGATCGCCGCCGGATACATCGCAGACGCCTCTCAGCCGCTCCAGGATAAGCCCGACAGCGCGTCGGCTACGGACGTGGCCGACGACCACCCGGAGCCCGCCAAGCGCGGCCCTGGCCGTCCGCGCAAGGGGTAAGAAATGCCCGTCCTCATCGTCGCCTCCGCCGTCGCTGATCGGTCCTTGGTGTCGCTCGCCACGCTCAAGACCGAACTCGGCATCTCCGGGACCGACTACGACGCCAAGCTTACGGCTTGGGGGAAAGCGGCGTCGGACATCGTGTGCTCGGTCTGCGGCATCGCGGCGGACCAGCAGGGCCGGCGGACGCTCATCACGGAGGCGTTCACCGTCTCCTACCGGGCGTCGGAGGTGCCGCAGCGGTGCGGTGATCCTGCGCCCCTCCTGCTGCCGTGGCGCTTGCCCCTGACCATCTCTGCGGTCACGGCGGACGGGACCGCCCTGACCGTCGTTGATGATGTCGAATGCGAGCCCATGGCGGGCCTGCTGTGGCGCCTGGACGAGGACGGCGAGCGCACCCACTGGACGCGCGGGCGGATCACCATCACCGCCTCAGCCGGATGGGCGCAGGACGACGTTCCCGAAGCCGCCCGGCAAGCCGTCATCCGCTACGTGCGGGAACGGTACGATGGGGACGGAAGGAACTCTCTGCTGAAGGCGGAGGAGTCCGACGGCGTGGGGCGTGACGAATACTGGATTGGCCCAACCAGCAAGGGCGATGCGTTGCCGGCCGATATGGTCGATGCGCTGCGCGCGTCCGGGCTGGTCAACGTGGCTATCGGGTGACGCATGCCGAGTGCTGCGCAGGATATCGCCAAGCTGGACCGCATGCTCAGCAGACGGGGCGCCGACGTAGCGGTGTTCCGCAGCACGTCCCGTGTGGACTGCAAGGCCAAGGTGCGCGGCCTGTCGGCGAATGAGATCCGCTCCGGCTCCATCTCCACGCAGGGGCAGTACCGCGCCATCCTGTCGCCTACGGCCTTCACGGCATCGGGGGCGGCGGTGACACTTCCGCTCCGCACCACGGACAAGATCCTGTTCAACGGCGCTCAGCGCACCATCACGTTCGCATGGCCCGTCCTGATGGGAGGAACGGTCGTGCGGATCGAAGTGGACTTCCAGGGGTAGCGCCGTGGGATCGAACATCACCCAGGTCCGTCAGCAGTTCATCCAACTGAAGCGCGATCTGACCGACCCGGCCGCCTTCGTGAAGATGCACGCCGAGACGGCGAAGAAGGCAATCGCCGACCTGGAGGCCAAGCAGGGGGCCTATCCGAAGCAGACCATCGTTGACGGCCGGCGCGGCGCCGCAGAGGAACAGGTCAAGCCGGGTGGTGTGATCGAGTACCACATCAACCCAGTGGCCGAGGCCATCGACGCAATTTACGAGGAGCTGGTGAAGCGCTCTCCCGTCGGACCTGCCAAGGGCGGCCACTACCGAGACGATCACCAGATGTTCGTGAACGGCATCCCCTTCAACGCTGAGGAGGCCGGGCGCAAGATCGAGGTGTTCCCATCCGGGACGGAGGTGGTGTTCATCAACACCCGGCCGTACGCTCGCAAAATCGAAGGTGGCTTCCGGCTGATCGGCAGCTTTGGGCGGACGGCAGACGACCGTACGCCGGGCCTGTCAGTGCAGGCCCCGAACGGCGTTTACGAAGTCACGGCGCGTGAGATGAAGCGGCGCTTTGCGAACTATCCGATGGAAATCACTTTCGAGTACCGCGCTGTGATGAATGAGTCATTCAACGTCGCGAAGGGCGAGCGTGTGCGCGGCGCGAAAGGGCGCTTCGTTGGCTGGAACGGCGGTGCGACCCGCTACCGCTTCCCCTGCATCGCGATCAAGGTGCTGTGATGATCGGACCCGTCGAAACCGCGCTGAAGGCCGCCCTATTGGTTGAGAAGGCGAACGCCATGCCCCCCGCTCATGCTGTGCTGACCGGGGTCGAGAAACTGAACGCCGGCCGCCTCAAAAGCGGATTGGAGTTTGGCAAGGGTGCTGCCGCGCGGGTCTGAAGCTCCGCGTTCGATGTTCTTCACGCTCATCTCTGACACGCCAGAGCGTTCGGCTAGATCGGTCTGCTTCCAGCCAAGAATGGCGCGGGCGGCGCGGATTTGAGCGGCGGTAATCATGGCCGCAAGGTAACGGTGAGCATCCTTCTGGGCAACCATTCTGACCGCCTCGGTTATTTTCACATTGACGGTCATAAGGATAACCGTTAGGTTTAGTTTTGTAAACGCAGCGCGTACCTGCCATACGGAAGATCTCTGTTCGGATTGGCGGGGTTAAGCAGCGCGGGGCGTGGACAGGCAAACCAAGGCGAGGCACATGAAGATCATCGTCCAGATTACGGGCATCGCGCCCTTGCTGATGAACCGCTTCACCGAAGCGAATGAGGTGCAGGTTTCCGGCGGCACTACGGTGTCGTTCAAGGGTGACAAGGGGACGCCGCGGCAGCAGGCGGAGCCGAAGCGCTATGCCGACGATCAAGGTCGGCTCTACATCCCCGGTCCGAACATTTTCGCCGCGATCATCGCGGCCGGCACCTTCCACAAGGCAGGGAAGTCGAAGCTGACCACCATGAAAACGTCGCTGATCCCCGCCGGGGTGATGGTGGACGATGTGGTGTGCCTTCTGACGGATGCGGCGGAGAACCCGCTGACGGAATGGGAGGTGGACAGCCGTTCCGTGGTCATCCCATCCACCGGAGGCCGCATCATGGCGCACCGTCCGCGTGTCGATGCGTGGTGCGCGACGTTTTCGCTTGACGTGGACACTACGATGTTTTCGCCGAACCTCATCCGCGCCGTTGTGGATGATGCCGGCAAGAAGATTGGGCTGGGCGATTACCGCCCGGCCCGCAAGGGTCCATTTGGACGCTTCGTCGTGACCAAATGGGAAGTTGCCGAGAGCGACGTGCTCAAGGCAGCGTAGCAGGCTGGGTTCTGCTTGGTGGCGTCAGGCCGGGTATAGCGGCGTCAGGCTCACCGTGGCACAGCGCAGCAATGCAGCGAAATGCAAGGGTAACAGGGCGGCTTTCGGGCCGCCTTGTTCGTGTCGGAGGCGAGCATGATTGGCCCTGTTGAGGATGCGTTCCGGAGCGCGCTTGCTAACGTGGCTGCGCCCTGGCCCGTCCGCTGGCCGAACTCCGAATGGGACCAGATGCCGGCCGGCTATACCCTGTCGGACGGCAACATGCCGCTGACCGCCGACGGATTGCCCGCCCCGACTATCGAGGTGGAGGTGATCGGCGGGCGGGATGATCTTCTCGCCGTCGGAGCCTCCGAGGACGGCAAGCGCACCTCCGATCTGTCCGGCCTGCTGCGCGTCTACCTGAGCGTCGCGCAGGGGGTCGGTCTAGACGACATCACCGCCAAGGCCGACGCCATCAAGCTGGCGCTGAAGCGGAAGACGCTGATCAGCGAGGATGGCAACCGGCTGGTCACGGAAGACCCGCGCGCCGATGACGGCGTGGCCGCCTACGAAGACGGTTCGCGCTTCTGTCGCATGCTCTCGGTCCCGTTCACCTACCTCTACCGCACCTGATCCCACACCCCACAGCAACCCTGACCGGGCCGTCCTTCTGGGCGGCCTTTTTTCGTGGCCGGTGTCCCCGGCCGTTTGCAGGAGGCACCACATGACCGTCTCGAACACGGCCACCGTCAAGGTCGCCGTCAAGTCCACGATGGTGAACAGCGGCACGCTGTCCACCGCGACGGCGCCGCTGGACTTCTCCGCGAGCTACACCCTCGCCAACGGCACCGCCGCCGATCAGGCAAACCACTTCTTCGCCGCGACCTACACCGGGGTAGACAGCACCGGCAATTCGCATGACCTGGCTGGCGGCTTGACCGATGCGTTCGGCTCGACCACCACGTTCACCGCCATCAAGACGCTGGTGGTCAAGGCCGCGTCCACGAACAGCGGCAACGTCATCGTCGGCGGCGCCGCTTCCAACGCCTTCGCCAGCATGTTCGGTGACGCCACCGACAAGGTCGCCCTGAAGCCGGGCGGCATCCTCGTTCTGCACGACCCGAGCGCGGCCGGCTACGCCGTCACCGCTGGCACGGGCGACCTGCTGAAGATCGCCGCCTCCAGCGGCACGGTCGATTACGACCTCGTGCTGATCGGCGAGGCGTAAGCTTGGCTGGCGGCTAACGCCGGGCTGTGGTACAAAAGCAGAACGGCCGAGGTGCTTGCGACACCGCCGGCCGTTCCTAACCACAACCCGCGCTGGAGGCGCGAGTCCATGGCTGAGAACACCCTACCGCTCTTCGAGGGGGCGGGCAAATTCTACGTCTACATCTACCGCGACCCGAGGCCGGGCAAGCGAGGTGTCCCGATCTACGTCGGGAAGGGTTCGCAAGCTTATGGCCGTGCGGACGACCACTGGGGCGGTAAAGCAACAAACCGAATGCTCAGAGGCATTCTCGCTAAGGTGAGATCTGCCGGCTTGGAGCCAATCATTGAGATCGTCGCTTGGTTTGATGACGAGGCCGCCGCGTTCTGTTTAGAGCGCTCTTTGATTGCAAAGTTCGGCCGTCGGGACCTGGGTTCCGGGACGCTTTGCAACATGACGTCCGGCGGTGAGGGTGCCGCTGGCGCCGTTCGTTCGAAAGAGACAAAGGCGAAAATCGGCGCGGGAAATCGAGGAAAGACCATCCCGCGCGATGTCGTTGAACGGATCGCCGCGCAATTGCGCGGCAGGAAACTTTCCGAAGAGCACCGCAGAAAGCTAAGCATAGCTCATACCGGGCGCAAGATACCGCCTGATGTGGCGGAGAAGGCCGCGGCCACCCATCGGGGTAAGAAGCGCCCCCCTGAGACTGGGCGCAAGATCAGCGAGATAAAGCGCGGAAAGCCTTGGTCAGAGGCTCGGCGCGCGGCTCACGAAGCATCCAAGGCGAAGCCGCCTAGCGCAGCGCAACGAGCTGCTTGGGAAGCGCGCAAGGGTATGATCGTCTCCGGTGAGACGCGCGCCAAGCAGAGTATTGCGCAAAGGAAAAGGTTCGCAGATGCAGCGCAATAACGGCGCTGCGTAATCATACTGATCGGCAATCGCCGGTCATCACCCGAGGCGCCGCTATGCGGCGCCTTTTTTCATGCAAAGCAGGAGTGAAAGATGACCGCACAAACGTCTGCCGGTTACGTCTTGTCTATCGGCACCACGGCGTCCAATGCGACGACTGACGTGTACGTCAACATCGGCGAGATCACCAACATCCCGGCCTTTGGCAAGCAGTTCCAGGAGGTCACGCATAACCCGGTCAGCAACCGCGAGACCCAGAAGTTCAAGGGCGCGTACAACTCGGGTTCCGTGACCATCGACCTCGCGATGGACGTGAACGACGCCGGCCAGGACGACGTGCTGACCGCGCTGGACAGCGACGACCTGTACAACTTCCGTCTGGAGTACAACGACGCCGCGACCGGCGGCGGCCATGGATCCTACCGGTACTTCAAGGCTCGCGTCATGAGCTACACCGAGAACCCCGGCAACGTGAACTCGGTGGTCACGGCGCAGATCAGCCTCGGCATCCAGGGCGCCATCACTCGCGTGGCGGCGACCTAACCGGCTCTCCCGGCCGGGAGCGGGCCGGCGGCGTGCGTGGGGTGCGTCGCCGGCCCTTCACCTTTCAAGCCCCACGCATCCCCACAACCCCACTGAGGATTTCACCCCATGAGCACCAAGAAGACTGCCGTCGTCACGGCCCCCGCGACCGAATTCGAAGAGATCGACGACCTCGCCAACCTGTCGTACGCCGACACGCTGGAATACCGCATCATCAATCCCGCGTCGGGCAAGCCGACGACCTGGGTGTGGACGCTCGCCGGCCCGGCGCACGCTGTCACGCTGGCGCTGGAAGAGAAGATCATGCGCCAGGAGCAGGAAGAAGAGTCCAAGCACGTCCAGGCGCGCATTGCCGCAGCCAAGGCGAACAAGCCGGAGCCGAAGCGGCCGAACTCGTCGCCGGCCGAGAACCGCGCCAGGAACGCCGAAAACCTCGCGGGCCGAGTGCTCGGCTTCACCCCCGTGAAGCTCGACGGCGTGACTTACGAGTACAGCCACGAGAACGCAGTCAAGCTGCTGGCTGACCCGTCGAAGGACTGGATCTGGACGCAGATCTTCAACGCTGCTACGTCGAAGCTGGGTTTTATGCGGAGCTTCGCGGAGACCTAATCAGGCACGCGGAGCACCAGTTCCGACTGTCGCATACCAGCGACAAGAAGAAGACCAGCGAACGGGAGCTCCTCCGCCGAAGGTGGAATAGGGCGGGGCCGGACGAGCGGCTGAACATCGAGCGCCGGCTTGAAGGTCCGCCCCTCCCGTCCCCGCTGCGCCATATCTGGCAGTGGTTCTTTGAGCTTTCTGACGCTCGGCCTTCTGGCGGCATGGGGCCTGCTTGCATCGGCTACCAAGACATAGCCGCATGGTCCCGGCTCACGGGACACCGCCCGTCGCCGTGGGAGGTCGCAGTCATCCGCGACCTTGATCGCTTGTGGCTGTCTATCATCCCAGATCCGAAGGCCGCCCCAGCCCCGGCGTTTGAAGATGATGGCGAGGTGGGAGGCGACGCGCTGCGGAAGCGTCTGGACCGCTTCGTGGATGCATTCAGTTGACCATCCGAGCCGAGGCGAGAGGGAAGGACTGAGGCGGTCAGGCCGCTAACCTGACAGACACCTGTCATTCGCCGACTGATTGCCCGCGCCCTCGAAACGCACTATCTTCGAGCCTAGGAGGGGCAAGATGGCCCTCTCGCCCCTCCAGGCCCGATCTTAGCCGTTCAGGAGGTCAAGCAGCCGCTTGACCACTTCCAGTGCTAGGATCAGGAGGTTGAGGATCTTTTCCATCCTCGGCCCTCCGATCAGCGGCGCGGGTGGTGGCCAGTCCGCCACCCGGTCCGCGCTTCCGATTTAGACTCACCTAAGACCGTACGGGCAACACTGAAGGTGCCGGTTAGACCATAACCGCACCCTCTCGGCGAGCCTTCCCCTACCTGACGTTCAGGCGGCATCGGGATGATGATCCGCCACATGGAGACAGCCATGATGACCAGAAGCGCCGATGAGCGCGTCCTGTGGGACAATGACGATATGCACGCGGCCATCTTCAGCGCCGTCTGCGGTCTGGCGGAGCGCCTGACCGGGCAGCGGATGGAAGTCACTGTCCAGCGTGAAGACGGCCGCGTGCTCCGCCTGTGCGGCGACGGCGTTACTTGGCTTCCGGCCGATCCGGCGGCGTCTTAAGGTAGCCCCGCTCGGACTCCGGAATGTTCGTCCATGCCGTACGCATTTCGGTGAAGGTGTCCACCAGCGCTTGGAAGGTCGTGTTCACCATACTCGCGTCCGGCCACCCATTCATGTTGTAGGCGTGCTCCCTGGCTTCATGAATGCTGATGTTCCTGGCTTGGAAGCCGTAGTTAGCGGCGAGAAACTCTCCAAGGCTGTAACTGGCGGAACTGGTTACCTTGGAGATCTCGCTGACCATGGCCCCGGCCGCGCTCCGGGCGCGCTCGTAGGCAGCAACGGCATCTCGGTAGCGGGTAACGTTTTCGTCCACTCTAACCTCCCTGAGCTATATGAGCGTTGGAGGATGACTCCGAAGCGAACCTGAGTCGAGTCAGTGCAACCGCACAGCTTCACTCGTGAAGGCAGTCAGTCAGTCATTTCAGCTTCTTGGGTGGCCGCTTCGGGTAGGTGGGGGCGGGCTTCTCGTCCCTGACGCTGCGCACGAAGGGGCCTTCGTCCTTCGGTTCGGCCTCAAAGGGGCGCTCTAGGGCTTCCCTGGAAATGCCGGCGATCCGCTCCCCAGCCTTGCGGAGTTCTTCGGCCGTCACCTTGCGCTCTAGGGTCGCTGGGTTGATGGATGCCTCGTCCGTGTCGCCTCCGCTCACATCGGCTGCAACGCGGAGCGCCTGGGCCATGCAGCTATCGCTGATCGACTGGGCCGCACCCCATTCCTCATCGGTCAGCCGCCCATCCCGGTGCAGCTTCTCCAGCATGGCGAGGAGGTGGTCGCCGCGGTGGCGCAGGTAGTGAGAGGCGACGCCTTCCCCGACAAGGCGGCGGATAGCTTCAGATCGCGGCGGGATATCCGGCGCCATCCGTCGCCATTCATCAACGGCGGAAATCATCCGGCCGGTGACTGAGAGGGCGATGCGGAGATCCATGATTTTCGGTCTGCTCATGCCTAGGCATCGTGCATGGGGCGTCACGTGAGTCAATGCGCATTCGGATGTCACAAACACTATTGACATGATCTAAAGCGTCACTGATGATCGTGACATCACAATCACGGGAGCATCAGTGATGGAGGCCAAGCTCGACCGTGTCGGCCGGAACACCAAGGCCCTTCAGGTCACCTTGGATGAGGACGACATCGCCGCAATCGACAACTGGCGGAAGGAGCAGCCGGGGATACCGCCGCGCGGATCGGTGATCCGCCACTTTTTCCGAAAGGGTCTGGGCTCCGTTGGCCTTGGCCCGAGCGCCGCACAGAGCGGCAGTTAACCGGCCTGCAAGCCGGAGAGCGCGACCACGGAATTCCCCGCTTCTCGGGGGCCGGTGGGTCGCATCAGTGACCACCCTACCGCGCTGGGGCCTTGCAGCTCCGGCCCCCGAGGAGACAACCATGCACACGTTCGTAGAGCAATCGCATCCGGAGTTTGTGCGGGCGCTGGCAGTGCAGACAGCGGACCGTATCAGCCCGAATGCTGCGGACTTTGCCGCAGACGCCGACCCCGGTCTTGTTGCCGCTCGCGTCTATCTGAACGAGATGATCGCGGACCCGCAGCATCGCGCCGTGGTTCTGACGGTTGAGCCTGCCATGGCTCGCGCGCTGTTGGAACTGAACACCAGCAATAGGCCAGCAAGCGGCCCTACACTCAAGAAGTACGAGGCGCGCATGCGCCGCGGGTGGAAGCTGACGGGCGAGACTATCATTGTCAGCCGCAAGGGCGTTCTGCTCAACGGGCAGCATCGCCTTCGCGCGTGCATTTCGTCCGGCAGGTCGTTCGAGGTCTTCCTGGCCTTCGGCATCGACGACGACGCCTTCGCCTACATGGACATCGGCAAGACGCGGGGCGCGGCCGACATCTTCTCAATCTACGGCGTCCCGAATGCCGCCGCCATGTCGGCGGCCAGCCTGTGGGTGTGGAAGTACCAGAACACCGGCATGATGGAGCCGGCTTCCTGGCTCAAGCCGACGCACGACCAGCTTTACGAGTTTTTCAAGGAGCACCATGGGCTCCAGAAGTCGTACACGGCCGGGCACCGCTTCGCTGACAACAAGGTGGCGCCCCAAGCCATCATGACCGCGCTGCACTATCTGTGTTCGAAGGTGAGCCGCACCATCGCGGATGACTTCTTCGAGAAGGTGGCGACCGGCATCGGGCTCAAGAAAGCGGCTGAACCGGCGGCCAAGCTCCGCAAGCGCCTGCTGGACGACAAGATCGGCGGGCGCCGCCTCGGTGATCTCTACGTCGGCGCCTACACCGTCATGGTCTGGAACGCTATGCGCCAGAACAACCCGGTGCCGCTGATGCGCTGGCGCGGCGAACAGAACCCGGATCAACCGTTCCCGAGGATCGTCTGATGGAACTCGGCAAGGTCTACACCGATAGCCTGACCATCCCGGAGCGGATGCGGGCGCTGGACGAGAGCAAGGTGGCAGACCTCGCCAAGTCCATGGAGGCTATCGGCCTTCAGCAGCCCATCAGCGTATGGTCGCCCGACGAAAAGACGGCTGTGCTGGTCGCCGGGCATCATCGCTTCGCCGCCGCTGTCCGGCTCGGATGGGACGAAATCGACTGCATCTTCGTCAACATGGACGAGACGGATCGGCGGCTGTGGGAGATTTCAGAGAACCTGCACCGCTCG
Organism: Azospirillum sp.; assembly: GCF_050789165.1. Taxonomy (NCBI): domain Bacteria; kingdom Pseudomonadati; phylum Pseudomonadota; class Alphaproteobacteria; order Rhodospirillales; family Azospirillaceae; genus Azospirillum; species Azospirillum sp. The sequence continues at coordinate 25,434 of NZ_JBOZRT010000155.1, read as the reverse complement.
GAACTGACTGTGCAGGAGCGCGCAGAGCACATTGCCGAGTGGGTGCGGCTCACCGAAGCCAAGCACGTTTTGCGTCAACTTGACGCAAAACCTCAGGTCGGGCGCCCGGAAGGTGGCGTGCGTGCTGCAGCGCGCGAACTCGGATTGACCGAGCCAGAGGCCCGCCGCGCAGTCCAGATTGCCGGCATCAGCGATGACGCCAAGGAGGCTGTGCGCGAGGCGGGACTGGGCGACAATCAGTCTGCCTTGCTGGAGGTAGCTCGGACGCCCGCCAACCAGCAGGTGACGAAGGTTGCTGAGATCCAAAAGCGGCGCCAACAAGGATCGGTGTCGAGCACGCTTTCCATACCGCGTGACCCGGTGAAGGCGGCAGAGAAGCTAAGCAGCACCCTGTCGCTGTCGGAGTTGACGAGCCTTCTTGAGGTGCTGCTGCGCTCCTTGAAGGAGCGCCAGGAGAAGGAGGCGGCCTAAAACGAAACGGCGGCTTGGTCTTGCCGGACCAGCCGCCGCTCAGAAGACCGGCCTTTGCCGAGGACGGTCAGTGTCAACCGGATGAAGGAAGCATCAGATGACGGGATTGAATATGGCACGGGTCCCAGGAGATGGCAACCGGGCCTTGGTTATCGCATACAAGACGACGCGCTACCGCTGCCCCTACTGCGACAAGAGCGGGGCGAACAAGAAGCGGATGCAGGAGCACGCGAACGACTGCATCAAGGACGAGAACACGAAGGCGTGCGCCACGTGCTCCGCCGACCAGTCGTTCTGGCTGCGCTCCGACAGCGGCTCGCTGACGCGAGAGAACGGTTGCGCCAAGGGCGCCCGTGAGTACGGGAAGACGCTGGTCAAGCGCTGCCCGCACTGGCAGGCCAAGGGGGAGTAACCGCCATGCGCACCATTCAGACGAGCCGCCGGGCGCTTCTCAGCGGTGGAGGCGCGGTAGTGCTGGCATCGGCGGCGGTAGCGGCTCCGGTCGCCATCATGCAGAAGGTTAACCCAGACGCCGAACTGTTGGCGCTAGACCGGGAGCTTTCCTCCATCCGCCAGCGCCTCCACGAGATGCCGTCTGAGGACGATCCGGATTTCGCGCATCCCATGTGGGCTGAAAAGGACGCGTTGGAAGACCGCATGTTGAGGATCCAGCCGCAGACCGGCGCAGGCATCGCAGCCTTCCTCCGCATCGTCTACGACCACAGCGCGGACCTCATGAGATCTGCAGATGGGCCGCCCGCGGATTGCGATTGGAGCACGAAGATGCTGTGGACGGCCATACAGGCGGCAGAGCGCATGGCTTCGGCCTGACGGGTAGGGCGGCTCTGGAAGGGGCCGCTCTACGCCTTGTTCCGCCGTTCCAGCGCCTCCCGGACCAGTTGTCCGGCGGTGGGTGCGTCGCCGTCCATGATAGAGTCTGAACTGATAGGCGGCGCTTCTGGAGGCGGTTTCCCAGGGCGCCGCTCAGGTGCAGCAAATACGGCGGGCTCGAGTCCGGCACCTTCGTGCTTCCCGATGATGGGAATGCGGTCGGCGATGGTGTTCAGCAAGCGAGTGGATGCGTCGGAGTTTTTCAGCATCTCAGCCATCCATCCGAAGGCGGTAAGGCTGCCGACCCCGGATGCGAAGAAGATGATGAACGCTGAGAAGTCTCGCATGGAGAGCAGTGCGGCGAGCGAGCATATCGCGAAGCTGATAATTCCCAACACCCATAGCCAGACAACCATGTGCGGTCTCCCTCCCGTTCTCGCGTGATGATGCGCGGTAGCGGGGCATCTGTCCAATTCAAGATTTCCAACGAAGGCGCCCGGCTAGGCCGTGGCGCCTTTTCTCATGGGCGGGCCAATGGCAACTGAGCGGAATGAAATTGTAACCGTCCTCACGGTTTCCGCTGACCCGGCTATCGCTAAGGCCAGGGAATTCGCGGCGGCGCTGGACGAGAACCTTCGCGCTGTTGAGCGGAATGTTGCTGGCAATGCCAAGCTCGGAACCGCCCTCGATAACTCCGTGAAGGTATCGGCGCGGCAAAAGCGCGCCCTTGACGACGTTCTTACCAGCATGGATCCGACCTATGCGGCGCACCAGAAGCTTGCCGCAGAGACGGAAAAGCTGGCGCTCGCCTCACGTGGGCTCGTATCCCAAAGCACGGCGGTCGGAAAGTCCAATGAGTATCTGACCAGCGCGTCCGCGGTGCTCGCCGAACGGCAGAAGCAGCTCAACCAGATCCAGTCCGAGCTTTCGCGCGGCATGATCACCGGGAACCAAGCCCTTGAGCGCATCTCGGCTGGTATGGGGAACGCGGCCGGCTCCACGAAACTGACCGCGCAGCAAATGGCTGCGCTGGCTCCCCAGGTCAATGACGTCATCACGCAGCTGGCTAGCGGAACTCCGGTCTTTCAGGTGGTCGCCCAGCAGGGTGGGCAGATCACGCAGGCCATTGGCGGCATGGGGAATGCCTTCCGCTTGGTGGCGTCCCCGGCTGGGGCTGCGGCGGTTGCAATCGGGGCGGTTGGGGCTGCGGCAGCGCTGGTTGGCGCTCGGATGCTCCAGATGAACGACGAAACCCGTCGTCTGACGGCCCTGACGCAGTCTCTTAACCCGCAACTCGGTGCAACGGCCGAGCAGCTTCGACAGATCTCCTTTGCGGTGGCGGAGCGTGGCGTTTCCCGGTCTGAAGGCATGGCGGCTGTCGAGGCCGTCATCAGGAATACCCGCATTCAGTCTGCGGCCCTCGCTGAAACCATTGCGAAGCTTTCTGTTGACCTCAGCGCTATCCAGGGCGGGAAGCCGGAAGAATGGGCTGTAAAACTTGCCGACGCGGCAGCAGGCGGCGCGCAGGGCTTCAGCCGCCTTCTTGACGTGCTCCCCGGCATCCGCTCCGAGACCTTGGCCGCCGCTCGCGCCGCTGAAATGCAGGGGGACCGACTTGGCGCGGTCAATCTTGCCCTTGCCGATCTGGAGAAGCGATACGGCGGCTCGGCCAAGGCGATGAAGTCGGAGTTCGGCTCCGCCGTCGATGACATGATGAAGAAGTTTGACCAGTTGGTCGAGCACATGGCGATGGCTACCAAGCCATTTGCCCAGGCGGGGGCCGCCGCGCTTGGCCAAGTCTTTCAGGGGGTTGATTGGTGGGTCAACGGTAAGCCGCAGAACGTTCAGAATGCGGACGCCATGGCCGACGTTGAGCGCCGGCTTAAGACGAGCATGACTGTCTTGGGGCAGCTCACGGAGGAAGGCGCCCCAGCCGAGCGCTTGGCGCAACTGCGCAAGCAGGTCGCCGACCTGCAGACGCAGTATTATGGCCTAGCTGCTGCCGCTAACGATGCCGGGAAGGCGACGGCTGCGGTCGGGGGAAGTGGCGGCGGTGCTGGCGCAGGCGCGGCGAATGGCGCCCCTGGAGGGACGCCCCCGTCCGGCTCCATCGTCGGCCTGAACGATCAGGACAAGGACAAGCTGAACCTCGCCACGGAGGCGATGACCCGTCAGGCGCAGGGGGCGCGGCTGCTGGCCGACAACCTATCGGTCACGGCCCGTGCGTCCGCCGAGAACCGGGTTGCCCTCGCCGAGATGGCGATGCAGTACCCCGGCCTTGGGGCGAAGACGGCCGAAGCCATCCTGACCAGCAAGGACTTCGGCGCCACGCTGAAGACGCTGCCGCCCGAGCTGCAGAATGTCTTCCGGTCGATGGAGCAGAATTCCGCCAACAAGCTGGCCGGTGATCTGGCGATGGCGACGGTCGGTCTCACGTCTGAGGCGAACGCTGCCCGTCTTGCCGCGGAAGCCGCTGGATTAGGCGAAGCCGCCATGCGCCAAGCCTCCATCGAAGCGGAGGTGTACGCGCACCGGATGGACGGGACCGCCGAGGCCGTGCGCGCTGCCCGAGAGCAGCAAGAGCAGTTTGTCCGCCAGCAGATCCGCAACGACTTCTCCCGCGGCATTGACCTCCAGGTGGCGGCGAACGACCGGCTTGTTGTCGCCATGCGCCAGGGCGTCGCCGAGACCCGCAACGCGGAGATCTACAACAAGGCCGTCGCGCAGGCCATGCGCGAGACGGTGCCGCAGTACGACGCTGCCGGCAACGCGACTGGCAAGTTCAGTCAAGCCATCGCTGAGAACGTCGTTAAGCTGAAGGAGCAGCAGCAGTCCGCCGACAAGGTGGATTTGTCCAACTACTCGAAGCAGTTGGACAATGCCCGCCGGGCGCTGGTGTTCCAGCAAAAGACGGTCGGCATGTCGGCGGAAGCGAAGGCCGTCGCCAAAGCCGAATTTGACACGCTGGAGTACGCCCGCCAGCGCTATGGCGAGTACGAGAAGCTGACCGACGCGCAGCGCCAGGAGGTGGATGCGCTCGTAAATGCCGCCCGCCAAAATGCCGTGCTTGAGCAGTCCGTGCAGCGTCAGCAGTCGGCTTGGACGGAACTGACCGGCACTCTGGAAAAGGCGTTCGACCGCCTGGGCGATGCTCTCGTGCAGGCGTTCGTTGCGGGTAAGGGCGAGGCGGTAAACTGGGGCAATGTTACCCGCGCGATTATTTCCAGCATCGCCGCTGACCTCATCAAGATGGCGGCCATCCGGCCTTTCACGAACATGGTGTTCGGCCAGTCCCAGCCGACGTTCTGGGATGCGTTCAGCGGGAATGGCGTCGCGGCCAACCAGAACGGCGCGGCTGGCGGCGGGATGGGCGGCACCAGCAACCTCCTGTCGGCGGGCAGCAACCTTTACAGTTCGGCCACCGGCACGAACACGCTGGGGACCTTCGCCACGTCGCCCATGGGTTACAGCCTCGGCCTGTCGTCCAACGCGGTGGCGCCAGGGACAGGCATCGCCGCCGGCTATGTGGACACCATCGGGGCAAGCCAGATCACCAACGGCATGACGCTGTCCTCCAGCGGGCAGGCGTTGAGCGCGATTGGCAGCGCCGCGCCGTACGGCATGATCGGCGGTATCGGTGGCGCCTACATCGCCAACAACTTCGCCAACGGCAACCGCGTGGTTGGCGGCCTATCCGGCGCCGCGCTCGGCGTCGGCACGATGGCGGCCGGCACTGCGGCCATGGGCGCTATGGGCATGGGCGCGGCGGCGGCCGGCATGTCCGGCATGGCCGGCGCGTCAGCCGCCTTGATGGCGATCCCGGTCTATGGCTGGATCGCCGCCGCCGTGCTGGCCGCCGTGACCGCCATCATGGGCTCCCGTGGCAAGGCGCCGATCCCGTACGGCGGCGCCTGGGTGAACACCGATAGCACCGGCGTCGTGACCGACCGCGCCGCCGGGGCGGAAAACGGCGTCGATCAGAAGGCGCTCGAGCAGCGCGTCGATGCGATCAACTCGGTGATGAGCGGGTTGGCGCAGGCCGGCGGCTTCACCTACGGCGGCATCAATCTCGCCTCCGAGTACCAGGGCGGCAAGAACGGCAAGGGCAACCGGACGCTGATCGGCGGCTGGGGCGGCACGCTGGTCTCGACCAGCGACGACCCGGCACGCATCGGCCTCGACGCGCTGCGCTACCTGCGCGACAACGGGCAACTCACCGGCGGCAGCGACCTGTCCAAGCGCGTGCTCGACAAGGCCATCGCCGACGGGAAGTCGGATACCATCGGCGACGCCATCAAGGCGGTTGGTCTCGCCAAGTCGATCACCGAGAGCACCACCGCGCTCTCCGAGTTTGACAAGAGCCTGCAGGGCGTCGCTCTGCGCGCGAAGAAGGCTCAGGCCGACGCGCTGAAGCCGTTCCTTGAAGAATTGGAGATTGCCGGGAAGTACGACATCAAGCCGGAATACGCTGCGATGGCAAAGCAGCAGTTCACGTCGATGATCGAGGACTTGCGCGACCCGAAGCAGTACACGCAGGTCGAAATCGACATGGCTACGCTGCGCGGCACCTTCGGCGAACTGCACGAGGCGGCGGCTCGCCTGGATCCCGCGCTGGCTTCGCTAGTCGATACGATGGGTGCCGAGGCCATCGCCGTTCGTGCGGCCAACCAGAACAAGGCGTTGAACGTTCAGCTTGCCGAGGCGCTCGGTCACGGCTTCATCAACCAGATCAACGATGTTCTGGAAAACGAGCAGATCAGCGCCCGCAACCTGACGGCGCTCGGCCAGCCGATCACCCGCGCCCAAGAGATCCGCGCGGCCCAACTGGACAACATCCTGAAGGGATTGACGGGCGACCAACTCGATTTCGTCACGGCCACCTACGGCGCCACCTCCGACATCGGCAAGCTGGCGCAGACGATCAAGGCGCTCGGATCGGCCGGCGGCGACGTGACGAAGATCGAGCAGTCCATCGCTCAGATCCGCATCGACAACGCCAACGAGACGATCAAGCTTCTCCAGGAGCAGCAGCAGACCGCCCAGCAGGCGAAAAGCACCTGGGAGGGTCTGGTCCGCTCCGTCTCCGCCACCCGCCTCGGCCTGCTGACGGACAGCAACCTCTCTCCGCTCTCGCCCGAAGCGCGGATGAACGAAGCGCTGCGGCAGTACCGCGAGACGCTGGCGAAGGCGCAGGGCGGCGACGCCACCGCAGCCGGCGACGTGCAGAACCTTGCCAAGACGGCGTTGGAAGCGGCGAAGGCATTCTACGCCAGCAGCCCGGATTACGCCAAGATCTTCACCGAGGTACAGGACGGGCTCGGTGGGGTGGAAAGCGTGGCTGCGCGCCAACTCACGGCGGCGAACGCCACTCTGTCCACCCTGCAACAGTCGCTCAACACGCAGCAGGGCATTCTCAACGCCTTGAACAAGCCGACGGCGACGGGCGATGTAAACTCGATCCTGTCGGGCCTGAACGCCGGAAACCTGTCGGACATCTTCCAGTGGGCGCAGCGCTCTGGGGATGCTGGCCTTGTCCAGCGCGTCCTTGAGACCGCCGACAGCCGGTTGGGCTGGCAGGCCAACCCATACCGCTACAAGGCGTCCGATGCCGTCAGCGCCCTCGCCAGCGGCTTCGGCGAGTCTGATTACATGCAGATCGGGCAATCCATCGGCTTCGGAGGCACCTACGCCCAGCTGAACCCGTGGATCGCGGCCTTTGGCAAGCAAAGCGCCTTCGAAGATGCGGTGCGAGCCTATGCGGCCAATCGACCGACCCGTGTGGTGGACACCAACCCCGCACCAGAGCCCAAGCCGATCATCGACCTGACGCCGCAGGAGCGGGAACGTCGCTACCTTGCTGCCAACCCGGATGTGGCCGCAGCGGTGGCGGCCGGCGCCTTCGCTTCGGGCCAGGAGCATTGGGAGCGGTACGGCCAAGCGGAGGGCCGCGCGTACCAGAACGGCGGCATCGTCGGGAACGGCGTGTGGGGCATGGACTCGGTGCTTGCTCGCTACGCGGGCGGCGGAGAGATCGCCCTGGCCGGCGGGGAAGGCGTGCTGACGGCGGCGGCAACCGCGGCCATCGGCGGCGCTGGAGCCATCGACTACATCAACCGAACCGGACGCTTGCCGGCCAATGACCGGTGGGGCGGGAACGTCATGGAGTATCGCCGGCCGGCACAGGCTGGCGGTGGAGGTGATGCGGCTGGTGAAGTGCGCCAGCTCCGCACTGAGGTGGAGAGGTTGCACAAGACCATAGACCGCATGGCCGCGATGCTGGGCGACCAGGGGGCGGAGCAGATCGACCAACTGGCCGGCATCCGCACCAACACCAAATCCGACACTGGCCGGAGGTTCGTGGCATGACCGCGCTCGTCTGGCTCATGGAAAGGGATGTGGTGCACCTTGCCTCCGGGCATGTGCACCGCTTCTACTTCGCGACCGCTCCCGGCTACCAGTGCAAGCGGACGGACAGCACGCCTGATCTGGTCTATGTGCCGCTTGTGGATCAAGCCGCCAACCTGTCCGTCACGGTCGCCAGCTATGGCGAGGTTGCCGGGGATACGCGGATTGAGGTTGGTGAAAGCCGCCTCATGAACACGCATGACTGGCAGAACGGCATCCCTATTCGGTACTACGACGTGACCGCCGGAACCTGGGGGGTTCTGCCGACCGGGGCGCGCCCCCTCAACCACCTCTGGACCGACTATGCGCGGGCGGCATCTCGCCTTGCCGTGCTGGTTGGTCCGGAGACCGGATCGCGGGACGCGGACTTTCAGACGCGGTTCGTGGTCGGCGAGGAAATGGCCGCGCTTGAACGCACCGCCATTGTCCTCCGCCCCCGCGACAAGGCGTTGGACTTCGACACGCCGTTGCAGGTGGAGACCTACGGCGGGACGGGAGGGGTGGACGGCACAGCCGACCTTGGCGGGAAGACCAAGGAGCGGTGCTTTGGGCACGTCCTGTCCATGGAGCCGACGTACCTTGGCATCGTCGATCTTGGCGACGGGCCACTGCACACCTACGGCACCAACGGCGGCCATCCCATCGAAGGCGTGGTGAGGTTCCGTGATGGCTATGTCGATCTGACGGAGGTCACCAGCGGCGTTCCGACCTCCGGCCAGTGGAAGCAACGCAAGACCACAGGCATGGTGCAGTTGGGCGGTTCGTCTGGTCAAAACCCGGTCGCATACGGCGCATCCTGTGAGGTGAAAGGAGACAAGACCGGGGGCGTGTGGCGCGTCACCATCGCCGACCTAATCCGCTTCTGGGCAACCACGCACAGCGGCATCCTGTCGGACCCGTCGCAGATCGACACGGCAGCTTTCTCCGCGCTCAACGCGGCGGCCCCATACACCATCGGCAAATGGCTACCCGCCGGCAGCACGGACACGCTGCGAACCCTCTTTGATGAGGCCGTGCAGTCGGCGCGGGCCTACTGGCTCATGGACGAGACGCAGAAGCTTTCGGTTGGGCAGATCCTCCCCGCGTCGGGAACGCCTGTTCGTACGTTGCGGCGCGGTTCCGATCACATGGGCCTGATCCCGCGCGACCCGAGTGAGCGGAAGGTTCCAGCGAAAGCGGCGCTGATCCGAACCGGCAGAAACTACGCCGTCGCTGATACAGCCACCCTGGACCGCAACCTAACCGGAGATGCTCGCAACATCGCGACATCGGAATGGCGCGAGTCCAGATCGACCGACGATGCCGGCGTGGTGGCTGCCTATGGCTCCAACATCGCCCGGCTGATCGAGCGCGACACCTTGCTCCGCTACGCCGCAGATGGGGCGACTGAGGCGGCGGCGCTCCGGGACGACACCAAGATGCCGCGGTACGTCTACGAACTGCCCTGCGCGCAGTACTTCACCGACGTGCGGCGCGGCGACGTGGTGCAGGTGGTCGATGATCTGGCCGGCTACGAGTCCGGCGGACTTCTCCGCGTCATCGGCGTCCAAGTCAACCAGCGCGCCAAGCTCTCCACCTTCATCCTCCGCGAGTAGCCCATGGCAAATGGCATCATCGCCGACCGCAACCGCGTCCTCACGGCGGTTGTGGACGAGTCCGGCTGGTCTACGGCCGCCCCGGCATCCAACGCGCAAGTGCTCCCGCTGAAACTGACGGCGCGGTCTACCGTGGCCGGCACGGACGGGTCCCCCACTGTGTTGCGCGGGTACTTCGACGCTCGATACCCGATCACCTATGCCGGTCTTTTCAAGACAAACCTGAAGCAGTCTGGCCGCTACCGCCTCCGGCTGTTCTCGGACGCAGCGTTCAGCGACGTGCTGTTCGACACGCGGGACGCGGTGACGGGCGTTGACAGGCGCGTCATGCCGTCGCTGTACGACTGGCGGCAGCTCCGCTACGCCGCGCCGAACCTGCTGCGGGGCGACTTGCCGCCGGAGGATTACGCGCTCTATCCGAGCAACGTGCACGTGGTGGTGCCGTTGGTCCGCGCTGCCTCGTTCCAGTGGGACATCGTAGGCTCCGGCTTCGACCCAGCGACCGGCGATGATGTTGATTTTAATGAAGTCGGATATGCCTGGGCGTCTGACAGCGTCCAGTTTGAAATCAACTACGCCTACGGCGGGAATGACGGCTGGAACCCGACGGACGAGATCAAGCGGACGCCAGGCGGTGGCGTCTACGTAGAGCCCGGCGTCGGATACAGGTCATCGGAGATCCCGCTCGACTACATCACGAAGCTTGATGGTGACAGCCTCTTTGACCTTTCCAAGCGCGTGAGTTGGAACCAGCCGGTCGTCTGGCTCCCCAACGTGGATAGCGCACAAGACCTGTTCCGCTATGGCTTCATCGGGCAAAGGCGGGACAGCTTCAAGAAGACTTGGAAGACCTACCAGCTTGACGGCGCCACAATTCAAATCGAGGAGATCACGACGTGACGACGGCGACTGAGCGCCTGCGGGCGTACAATGGAAACGCCTACGACGCCGCAACGAACCCGTACGGCCTCGATGGTATCGGTGGTATGGACGCCAACTTGGTTCAGGCGTTCAACGACATGGGAGAGGTTGGGGCGTCTGCGACATCCCAGACGGCGGCGCTGTCCGTGGCCCTGTTCACCTGGGACACCGGAACCGCCTCAGCCGATCCCGGCAGCGGGAAGATCCGTGCGACCTCCGTCACCATCACCACCGGGTCATTCACGCTGTGCGCCAGCGATACCGACAGCGGCGGGAACGTCATCGGCGCGTTACTTGATACGCTTTTCGCCTCAACCAGCGCCGTCAAGTCGCGCGCCCGGCTCGTCAACACTGCGGACGCTACCAAGTATATCGACGTGCAGGTGACCGGCGGGGCTGATGCTGGAGCTTACCACACGCTCTCGGTGACTGTCCTTGCCGGACCTGGGGGGTTCGCTTCGGGTGACGCTTTGGCGCTTGGCTGGGTGCGGACCGGTGATAAGGGGGACACCGGCCCCACGGGCGGCGTCTCCACCGTGTTCGGCCGCTCCGGCGCTGTGACGGCACAGTCGGGCGACTACACCGCATCCCAGGTCGGCGCACTGCCGACCTCAGGCGGCACGCTGTCCGGGGCGGTCAACTTCTCCGGCTACGCCGCGCAATCCGCCACCCTCTACGACACGCGATACACCCGCGTGGACAAAGGCACGGTATCGAGCGGGACCGTCACCTTCGACGTGTCTGCGTCCAACTGGCAGCGGCTCCAGGTCGGCGGCTCGCTGACCATTGCGCTGTCCAACTGGCCATCCAGCGTTGGGGCCTCTCTCCTTCTGGAGATCGTCAACGGCGGAGCCGGCACTATCACATGGCCGACCATCAGCTTCGTGAAGTCGGATGGCACCACGCAGGCCAGCCCCACGCGCTCCCTCCAGTCCAGCGGCACGGACTTCATTCAGTTGTGGCGCAACGGAACTACCGTCTACGGCAAGGTGATCTGACATGACCGAGCAATGGGTGATCAAGAGCGGCGATGCGGTCGTGTTCGGCCCCGCGCCGTGGAATGGGGCGGCGTTCAGCCATCAGCTTGGCCTTCTGGGCTGGTCTGTGTCGCTCGGCGGCGAGCCGGGCGCGTGGCGCTCTCCGACCGTCGAAGCATTCACGGTTGAGGAGGGCGCGGAGGCACCGGAGCTTCCCAACGAGCCGGCCGCCGTGCTGCCCTGCTCCGTCGTCAGCGAGCCCTACGACCCGCGCTATCAGGACCGCTCCGGCCCGGCGTTCTCCGGCGCCGACGATGCTCTGGTGGCGACCTACGCCGTGTCGCCGCGGCCGGCGGAAGACCTTCGCCACCTCCGTATCAGCGAGGTGAAGGAAGAGGCATCCCGGCGCATCCTCGCCGTTGCCCCCGACTGGAAGCAGCGCAACCTCACAGCCCGCGCTGCGGAACTCGCTCTGCTATACCCCGGCGTGAAGGGCGTTGATCTGCCGGAGCCGGAGCGCGCGGAATACCTTGCCGGACAAGCCGTCTGGGACCGCATCAAGGAGTTGCGCTCCGTCTCCAACGACATCGAGGCGTGGATTTCGGACCCGTCCCGTACCGCTGATGACCTCGTGACGATGGCCGGCGCCCCCGGCTGGCCGGAGTAACGCCCATGGCCGATTTCATCCGCCGCCGGTCTGGGCTGGCCGTCCCGACCGAGTATGGCGATGGCTACCGCCCGCGCTCCGACTGCTTCCTTGATCCGCTGTTTTTCGGGATGATGGCGGCGATCGGTGGCGCGCTTGACCCATCATGGAACCCCGCCGATTGCGCGGCCGGGATCACGTTGAGCGGCGGAAATCTTGTCGCATCTGACGGCGCATCGAGCGCGCGCTCTGTGCGCGGCCAGCCTGCACTTCCATCGCGCAAGCTGTATTGGGAGATCGCTCTGTCGTCTCCCGGAGCGTGGAATATCGGTGTGGCAACGGCAAGTATGCCTCTGACGATTGCTCCTGGACAGGACGTGAACAGTTGGGGTTTGGCCTCAAACGGATACGCCTATTACAACAATTCAGGCGTTCCAGTCGTTGCGGTTCCAGGCGCTAACGATGTAATCCGCGTTGCTGTGGATGTTCCGAATGGGAAGATTTGGTACGGCCTGAACGGTACTTGGGCTGGAGACCCGTCGGCGGGGACAAGCCCGGCCAATACAGGACTGTCCGGCACCCTATACGCTTGCCTTGGATACCAAACTTCTGGCGGCTATACGACGGCCAGGTTTCTTTCCTCTTCGTGGGGATACGCTGCGCCAACAGGATTTACGGCCATCTCGTAGCCTCGCCACTGCATCCAGTAACTACCGGCGCCCGCGAGGCGCCTTTCGCATATCTGGAGGGCGTGATGCTCACCATCGTGTTGGCCGCCATCGCTGGCGGCGTGCTTCGCCGTGCCTCGGGCGGTTGGGATATCGGCGGATGGACCCCGCCCTGGGGCTCCATGTACCGCAAGCTCTGGTGCCTGCTGATGGGCGGGATCGCCGCGTCGGCGACTGTGTGGTGGCTGGTGTTCCCGCTCGGTCTCCTGGCTTGGTACTCCCGCATGGAGCAGACCAAGGCGTACGAGACCAGCTACACGATCCGGGGCGCCTCCATCATGGGCCTGATCGGCTGCGTCCAATGGGCCGTGCCGCTGGCCGCTGTCGCGTGGTGGCGCCTCGACCCCGATCTGTTGCTGTGGCTCCCGGCCGGCATGGCGTGCGGGGCGATCTATTGGGCGTCCTGGCGGTTGCCGGCGAACGGCGCTCCCAAAACCCTTCTCGATTTCCACACCGCGTGGGCCGAACTCGGCTGGGGAGCCTTGCTCGCCGGCATGGCCGCTGCGCTGATCTGACCCCATCACCTCCCGGAGATCCCCCATGCCCACCACGCCCCCCGGCGCGGCGCTGGAACGCGCCTGCGACCTCATCAAACAGTTCGAGGGATGCAAGCTGACGGCCTATCTGTGCCCGGCGGGGGTCCCGACCATCGGTTGGGGCTCGACCGGCCCCGACATCAAGCTCGGCATGACCTGGACGCAGGCCCAGGCGGACGAGCGGCTGTCGCGCGACGTGAAGCGCTTCTACGACGGTGTGGTGCAGCTGGTCACCGGGAAGGCCACGCCGAACCAAGTCGCCGGGTGCACGAGCCTCGCCTACAACATCGGCTTGGGGAATTTCCGCGCCTCGACGGTGCTGCGGAAACTGAACGAAGGCGACATCGCCGCGGCGGCCGACGCCTTCCGTATGTGGAACAAGGGCGGCGGGAAGGTGCTGCCGGGCCTTGTCCTCCGCCGTGAAGCAGAACGCTCGCTGTTCCTCACCCCCTGAAGGAAACCACCCATGCGCATCGACTGGCGCGCGGCGGCCACCTACAGCCGTGAACGGCTGAGCGAGGATACCAGCAAGGTCGGCATCGGCCTTGTCGTCGCCTCGCTCGCCAAGACGCTCCCGCCCGACGTGATCGGGGCGTACCTGAGCGTCGTCGTCTTCGTCCTGGGGCTGCTGCTGGCGGCGGTTCCCGACAAGCACCTGCACAAGGGGAAGCCTCGTGAACCTAATGGCACTGATCGCTAGCCGGTTCGGCCTTGCCGGCATCGTGGCGGTGGCTCTCGGCATCTGGATCGGCGCGCTGAAGATCGAGGCCCATTCCCTGCGCTCCGACCTTGCCGACGCCGCCCGCCGCGGTGACGTGCTGGAAGCCGCCGTGAAGGAGCAGAACGCCGCCGTGGTGGCGATGCAGGAGAAGGCGGCTACCGATGCTGCGGAACGCTCCGCACGCGCCCTGCGGGCTCTGGCGCCCCGGCAGAAGGCCAACCCGAAAGACGCCGTGGAGATGAATGCATGGATCGCGCAATCACCCTGATCTTTTCCGCCCTGCTGGCTGGCTGCGCGTCATCCAATCCGCTGCGGGTGGAGGTGCCTGTGATGCAGAGAGCGGAGCCGCCGGCCGAGCTGCTGGAGCCCATCACCGCGCCAGCTGGCGTGTTCGTCCCGCCCGGAACTGCTGGCGCTCTCGCCTGCGTCACCCCGTCCGGTAAGAACGGCTTGGTGGTCTACGTCGATGCGCTGCGGCAGAGGGTGGCGGCGTGGGAGGCTTGGGCGAAGTAACCCCTCGCTCTCCCCGGCAACCTGGGCCGCCGTCCTGCCTTCGGGTGGGGCGGCGGCCTTTTTGCGTTTCCGGACAGCGCGGCTTGGGAAAGGGAAGCGGCGTTGCGTTAACTGCCGCTCCTATTCGTCGCGGTCGGCGTCGGGCTCGTCGGCCATAATCAGCCGCTCGAATACCAGGGTCACGACCTCGCTGCCGTCCTCTGCCACCACCTCGGCCATCCGGCGCACGTGGTCGGCCTTCAGCACCAGCCCATAGGGCCAGCGCCGCTCCTGCGGCACGTCGGCGCCGCGGTCCCACAAGACGCGGCTGCCGGTCTGCGGCCAGCGGGACGCCTCGACCAAGGCGCGGATCAGGTCGTGCGGATCGGACATCGGACACTCCTTCGGTGTTGCCTTCATCATCGGCTTCCTCTCGTTGTCGATCCGGTTACGGGAAGGGCTTGGCGCCGGGCACCGGGCGGCCAAGCACGGCCTCGGCGATCTCCCACATCCGGTCGGCGCGCTTCGCCAGGGTGCCCTCGGCGGGGGCGTCCGCGGGCAGCACGGCGCCCGGCAGCGCCAGAATGGCGGCGGGGTCGCCGTCGTAGGTGGTCAGGTCCAGGGCCATGTCTCGGAACTCCGTACGTTGGGGTGCAGATAGCGGGCGGGTCAGGCGGCGACCTGCATGGTGTTGCGCGCCCGCTGCCGCTTCCGCAGCAGCGTCATGGGAACGCCCTGACCGGCGTCGAACAGGTCGCACATCTGCTTGGTCAGGCGGTCGTACTCGGTCGGCAGGTCAGCCCGGTACTTGTGGCCGGCGCCCTGCTCCCACTTCGCCTTGTGGGCGCGCGTCGCCTCGGCCTCTTCCTCGGTGCCGTGGAAGTCGAAGGTGCCGTAGCCGGCGATGCGGATCTTCCAGTCGTGCATGGTGGTCTCCGGTGGATGGTTGGGGTCTGCCTAAGCGGCTTTGGCGTCGAGGTAGACGCTTGCGTT
This sequence comes from Azospirillum sp., assembly GCF_050789165.1. Taxonomy (NCBI): domain Bacteria; kingdom Pseudomonadati; phylum Pseudomonadota; class Alphaproteobacteria; order Rhodospirillales; family Azospirillaceae; genus Azospirillum; species Azospirillum sp. Next base: position 10,118 of record NZ_JBOZRT010000155.1, on the reverse strand, counting down.
GAAGTACGGCATGTGCCGCGCCATTACCTTGCACATCCACTGCCGCCGCTCTGGCGTAAGCTCTTGCTCCAGCCGTTCGATTGCCTGGAGAACATCACTCTCCGTCATGCAGACAGGAAGTCCGGCTTCGGGGCAATCGGGAGCGGCGGCGCGGCGTTTTGGCAAGTCCTCAATGACCTTGCGGAAGCGGCCTAGTTCGCCACACTTCGCCATGATCTCGTATGCCTCTTGATACTCAGCGGCGAGCGCCCGGCGCTCCTCTTCCGACAAAACGGGGCGTGGTGGTGTCTTCTTCCTGGGCGCCATGGCTATGTCTCTTGCTTGCGGTAGGTGGGGCCGATTACTCGGCCCCCTGCGGGTAGTAGGTGTTGAAGAGGTCGAGGTCATCGCCATCGACGAAGTGATGGGTGGTGATGGTGGTGTGGCGATTGTAAGAGCGCCGGAGCACCCGGCCCCACAGGCGGAAGAAATCCACCCGGATTTCGTCCTCCGCACCTTCGCGGAAGCAGGCGTTGCGCACCTTCACGGCCCACTCGCCATCCAGGTCGTTGACCAGGTTGAAGAGGAGGTGGGTGGGGACCGTGATGAGCATGGGGCGCTCCGTTGGTTGGTGCCGTCTTGATAGGGAGAATATGCACCGTGCATATTCCGCTGTCAACGGAGAAATGCGCATTGTGCATATTTTTCTTCGGCGCTATCATTGAGGCATGACCAAGGGAACCGACATTCAGGCCCGGCTTCGTGCCGCCGGCCTGACGCAAGCCGACCTCGCCGCGATGCTGCGCGTGGCCGTCTCGACCATTCACCGCCAATGCACCGGAGTTGTGCCGCTGGCTGGCTATCTCGTCGCCTTCGTGGAGGCGTGGGAGATGATGACCGAGGAGCAACGCGCGGCACTCCGAAACCGTCTCATTTAAGGGGGCAGCCGTTAAGCCGCCTTCTTGGCCAGCAGGGCGTTGCCCTCGGCCGTCAGGTCCCACACGGTGTCGCCGGTCTCCAGGTCGAGGTCCTCCGCCTCCTCGGCGGTCGCCGGTCGCGGATAGATCAGGCCGGCGCGCGCCAGCGTCGGGCCGCACATGCTCCCTTCGCTGTCGAGCCACGCGTCGATCAGGTCGGCCGGCTCGGTTATCGGCACCACGGAGGACGGCGAGCAGCCCTCGCCGCCGCATTCGCCCTCGTGGCCCAGCTCGACGGCATCGCCGATCCAGCCGCACTCGCGGCAGCGGACGGGGTTCTCTTCCTGCTTCTCGGTCATGGTGTCAGTCCTTCTGGTTGGAGGTGCGTTTACCGGGCGGGTCAGGCGGCCAAGGCTTCGCGGAGATCGGCGGCGGCGCGTTTGGCAAGGGCCGGCGTAGCGGCGTCGTTGTGCTCAGCCAGGAAGTCGAACCGTTCCGCCGCCGTCGTCAGTTCGCGGCGCAGTCGCTCGACCTCGTCGCACAGGTCGGCAACGTCTTGCGACGAGCAACTGCCTTTGTAGATCGACGCCACTTTGCGGATCTGCTGAAGGTCAAGCATGGGTGCTCTCCGGTGTCTCGTTGAACGGGCAGCTACGCCTTGGCCTTGGCGCGGCGGTTGAAGCCGACCGTGTACCGGCGTTCCAGGCGCTCGCCCTCTCCGCTGTCGTCGGCATCATCCTTGCGGGCGGCGGCGCAGCACGCCTCGCAGATCAGGTGCTCGGAGCGACCGCGCTCGTAGGCGGCCAAGTCCTCGGCGGTCAGGACATCCCGCCCGTAAGCCGGCATGTCCTCCAGGTCGGCCGTGGTCTCTACGATCCGGCGAACCTTGGTGCCCGGCTTGATCGGACCAGCGCAGATGTTGCAGCGCACCGGATCCGGAGCGTCCACGATCTCGTTGATGATGCGCGTCTCGCCGTCGCCGTAGTCACCCTCGAACGGGTCGAACTCAAGGGCGGCATCTCGTTCGGTTGTCATGGTGCGAAATCCCATACGTGGAGGTGCGTTTACGGGGCGCCGCCGTGCTGGCGGCAGGGGAGGGGCTAGGAGGACACGGGGGCTAGGCGGCCAACCGCTCGCCAGAGAGCCGCATCCAGTCGATGTCCAGTAGATCGCCGGCCAGTTTGAAGTGGCCCATCTGCATGCCGTCGTGGAACGTGGTGCGGACCTCGCCGGGAAGCTCCAGCCGCTCGTCGTCAATGGCGGCGTAGTGCGTCACCTCCGGGTGCCGATCCATCCACCCCATGATCTCCTTGGCGCGGCCAAGCGGCTCGTCCCTGTGCTCTCCGGTGCTCCAGTCATCGTGAAGGTGAGACGGGCAGATGCCGTTCACCGTCAGGTCGGCGGCCATGCGCTCGCGCCCATGCTTCCGCCATGTGCTGGAGATGACCAGTTTCGCCGGAGCCAGATGGAGCAGGCGGAGGACCATCCACACGGCGACGGGGTCGAACCGCGTCACCAGCTTCCCATGGTTCTCCGGGAGGTAGTAGGCCCGCTGCGGGATCATCGGCCCGTCGATATCAAGAAAGACCACCTTCACGCACGCCTCCATCGTTCACGCTTGCCATTCTACAGCGACTTACACAACTTCGTCAACTTGACAATGTTGCGGCACTCGCTCATAGTAGGCGGGTTGATGGAGTTGCGCGCCTTCCCGGCCTCGGGTAAGGCTTCCTGCATGGAGAAGAAAGACGTGCGCATCCAACTGGTCATGTCCCCGTCCGAGCTGGAGAAGCTGGACGAGTGGCGGGCGAAGCGCCGCATCTGGTCGCGGTCGGAGGCTATCCGGCGACTGGTCAGCGAGGGGATTGACAAGGACGCAGGCGCTGCCGCGAAGGACGGTGGCGGCAATGACTGACCCTCGCCCCATCTCCGAATGGCCTGAGAACTTCGCCGGCATGAAGCTGCCGCGCCGCGCGCTCCTTCTCGACCGCAAGCACGGTTGGGTGGTTGGCGACTTCCGCACGGCGTGGAATGACTTCTCCAGCGTGCCGGGCTCCTACACGCTGCACCCGACGCACTTCATGGAGTTGCCGCCCCTTCCCCCCGGCGGCCCCGGCGTACGCATGAAGAAGGAGACCGGCAATGGGTGACAAGCGCTGCGGAACCTGCGTTCACTGGAACGCCCGCCTGAACTCGCGCGGCGCTCGCATCGTTGCGCATGACCCGGCGCACGCCTGCAAATCCCCTATCCCCGATCTCCCGGTGCTTCCGGTGTCGGTGGACCGTAGCGTGCACGGGCTGAGGTGGCCCCCGACCCGGAACTTCATGACGAAGGCCGAAGGCGAAGGATGCCCTATGTGGGAGGACTGGAAAGCCGACCGCCTCCGCCAGCCCAAGGGAGAGTGAGCATGGACACCATAGCCCTGTGCACCGGGTACGCCGTGATGGCGGTCGGCGCGACTGCCGCGCTCATCGGCATCGGATGGGTGCTCATTGAATTCTCCGTGAAGCGCCTAGGTTGGACGGCCGAAGTCATCCGGTTCGCGGCTGATCGTGCTCGCAAGCGCATGGCCCGCTCCCCCGTCTCTCCGAACACAGGTGGAGGGGAGTGATGGAGCGGTCACAGATTGCGGTCGGCCAGACCTACCATCGCTTGGACTTCCAAGGCGCGATGACGCGAGTAGACGCGATCCGAGACGGGCGCGTGATCGGCCATACCTACGGGCGCGCCTTGTCTACGGCCTGCGTAATTCCGCTGGAGCGGTTTGCTGCGGTCGCGTCCTCCCGCCCCTCCTCCCAGGGAGACCAGAACACATGACGACGATCACCTACACGATGGCAGATGTTGATGCGGCGCTTCGGGAAATCATCGGGGACAAGGTCTACGATGCGATGCGCGAATGCAGCGGGTGGAGCCGGACGCGCGCGATGGATCAGGCGGCGGTTCGGTGCTTCCTCGATCAGCGCGAGGACAGGCATACGCGGGTGCTGCGCGCAGCGCTGGCGCACCTGAACAGGACCGGCGTCATCATGCCAGACTCAAAGGGAGAGTAACCCAATGTCCTCTGAGCGATCCGAGGTGCCGAGCCTCACTGAGGCGCAGGCGGAAGCGCTGAGCCTGATGCCCGGCGTACTGTACCGCGCTGAGCGTACGTGGGGCATCCAGTCTGAGCCAGATGCCAAGGGCATGATGACGTGGCGGCTGCACGACCGCTGGCCAACGGTGATCCGCCGCCTCCTGAAGAGACGGTTGGTGGAGCGCTGTGATATCCCAGACTACGAAGGCGGAGAGTGCTATCGCCTCACGCCCGGAGGCCGTTCCGCCCTCTCCGCACACAAGATGGGGGATGGGAACCGCTCATAGCGGTGTTGGCGTGAGTTCAGGTTGGGTGGCCTGACAACATATTGACCAACACGCAACTTGGCCGTTCCTGATTTCCCAACCCGATCAATCGCTAACGATCTCAGTCCGTCCAGTCCATCATGGGGGCGACGCTGACGGGGATGGGGTTCATGCGCTCACGACACGTCTATCCGGACTCCAGGGGCCTCATCTGGCCGATTGCGGCGCTGAAGGCAAGGCGTCTTACGGTGACGGCCGCTGCGGCGGGCCCAATGGAGCTTGTGGCCGGGCGGGCGCTCAGTGGGTCTTGGTGCCGTTGCGGGCGCCCTGCGGCCGGTCCTTGCCGGTGGTCACGAGGTCGCGCGCCGTCTCCGATACCTTACCGACCGCGGCTTCCGCCATGTCGCGCATCAGGCCGGCGGCGCCGCTGCCCGCCTGCGCGGCCGTGTGCCCGGCGCCAGTGGCGACGTCCGCTGCGGCTTTGCGCACCGGGCGGTTGGTCCCGGCCAGCACGCCGGCCATTGCGGTGAGGGCGGCGGCGGCCATCTCGCGGCCCGTCGGCGTCTCCAGGAACGCCGCCAGCGACCGCCCCGACTTGCGCACCGCCTTGGGGATCTTCACCCCGGCGATCTTCTTGGGGATCTTGAAGGATTTGGCCATGGTTCTCCACTCCGCACGCTGTTGTTCCTGCCAACAGCCCACGGAGGCCAGCGTTGCGGCCACGCTTCCCTGGTGCCGGCGCCGATTGCCTGGATATGCTGCCCTTCGCAGCGAGACGGATCGACAGGGAAGACGCCGATGGGTGCCGAGGACATACACGAGAAGATCCACGAGGTGGCCGGCGAGGACGCCGAGGCCAAGGCGCCGAGCCGCAAGGGAATGGCCGTCTACATCTCCTTCCTCGCCGCCGTCCTCGCCATCGCCAGCCTCGGCGGCTCCAACGCCGCCAAGCAGATGGTCAATTCCAACATCCAGGCCAGCGACACCTTCGCCTTCTACCAGGGCAAGGCGGTGCGCCAGACCGAGTACCAGCTCGCCGCCCGCACTCTGGAGCTGTCGGTGCTGTCACGCGCCGACCTGACGCCGGAACAGCGCGCCGACGTCGAGCGCGAGGTCGCCAACTATCGCGCCACCGCGACGCGCTACGAGAGCGACCCGCAGACCGGTGAGGGCAAGAAGGAGCTGCTGTCCAAGGCCCGTGCCTTCGAGACCGACCGCGACCTCGCCGCCCGGCAGGATCCTTACTTCGACGCCGCCGAGGCGCTGCTGCAGCTCGCCATCGTGCTCGCCTCGGTGGCGACGGTGATCGAGGTCGGCGGGCTGGTGTGGCTGAGCGCGGCGTGCGCGATCACCGGGGTTCTCGCCACCATCAACGGGTTCACGCTGCTGGTCGACCTGCCGTTCCTGTGAGGCCGGCGCCTCCCCATATGCAGGCGGACCCACAACCGGAGCCCCCGCCATGGCCATCACGCCCGACCGCATCACCACCATCGACCACGTCCCCGGCACGCAGACGGTCCAATCGCTGGGCGTCGTCGTCGGCGAGGCGGTGATCGGCAGCAACATCGTCCGCGACTTCCTGTCCGGCATCACCGACGTGCTCGGTGGCCGCTCCGGCGCGGTGCAGAAGAGCTTCCGTGCCGCCCGCACCGCCGCCATGGACGACATGATCGAAGCGGCCGAGGCGCTGGGCGCCAATGCCGTGGTTGGCGTCGACCTGGACTACGAGGTGCTCGGCGAGAAGAACGGCATGGTGCTCGTCAGCATCTCCGGCACCGCGGTGCGGGTCGCCGGCTGAGGCCTTACTCCGCGGCGTCCGGCAGCGGCGTCGGCGCGTGCCGGACCATCTCCTCGTGCCACAGCGCGAAGTGGGCGCCCAGCGCGTCGTCCAGCGTCGGCATGATCCGACCGCGCTCGCTGGCCAGCACGCTGCGGGCCGGCCGCCGGGCGGTCCAGCCGAGCTCCGCCGCCGGCACGCCTTCGACCAGCGCCGGGTCGAGGCCGGCCCGGCGCGCCGCCTCGCGGGCCAGCCCGGCCCAGGTGACCGCTCCGGCGTTGGCGAGGTGCCAGACGCCGCGCTCGCCGTCGATCAGCAGGTCCAGCGCCGCGTTCACCAGATCCGGCACGTAGGTCGGGGAGACGGTCACGTCCTCCGCCGCCCGGAACGGCCGTCCCTGGCCGAGACTGCGCAGCGCCACGGCGATGAAGTTGTGCTCGTCCCATGGGCCAAAGAAGGCGCTGGTGCGGATCGCCAGCCCGTGCTCCAGGCCGGCGATGGCGCGCTCCGCGGCGAGCTTGCTTTCGCCGTAGACGTTGAGCGGGGCCGGTGGGTCGCTCTCCACGTAGGGCGCACCCTTCACCCCGTCGAACACCAGGTCGGAGGAGAAGCCGACCAGCGGGACGCTATGCTCCGCGCAGGCCGCCGCCAGCACGGCCGGTCCGTCGGCGTTCTCGCGCCGGCAGCGGTCGGCGTCCGTCTCGGCGTCGTCGACGCGGACGTAGCCGGCCGCGTTGATCACCGCCCAGGGGCGGTGCCGCTCCAGCGCCGCGCGCACCGACGCGGCGTCGGCGATGTCCATCTCGCCGCGGCCGACCAGCCGGTAGGCGAGGGCGCGCCGGGTGCAAACGCGGGCGAAGGCGCGGCCCAGCGTGCCGGTGGATCCCACGATCAGCAGCCGCCGCGCCTTGCTCGGCGGCTTGCACCAGGCGGGGGCGCGGTCGGCGGGCGTGAAGGGGCAGGCGCGCACCGGCCGCCACAGGAAGCGGTCGGCGCGGTGCCAGGCGCCCGGGGCGTCGAGCACCGGGTGGTCGACCGCGGCCCCGCTGGCCATGGCGCGCAGCAACCCGGCCAGCGCCGTCGCGCGCGGCGTGGGTGAGCGCACGTCGAACGGCCCAGGCTCGTAGTAGCCGACGCAGTGCGTCAGCAACCGGTGCCAGTCGTAGCTGCCGAGCAGCGCCCACGCTGTCACCGCCCGCACGTCGATGCCGTCGGCGGCCAGCCGGCGCGCCGCCTGCCAAGTCTCGTACAGCCAGCGCAGCTGCTCGTCGCGGGTGGAGCCGTTGTGCACCTCGGTCACCGCCAGCGGCAGGCGGTAGCGCTCCCAGGCCTCGCGCAGCAGCGACTCGATGCCGGCCGGCCCCTCGGCCAGCACCGACACCGCCTCGGTGTCGACATGCCGCTCGCTGCCGTCGTGCGTCCAGGGCAGGGGGTGGTAGCGCTCAACCCGGTGGTCGAGGAAGCGCTCGCTCGACAGGTAATGGTTGAAGCCCAGGATGTCCGGCATGCAGGGCGCGGCGGCGAATCGCTCCGCCGCCTCCGCCAGCCCGGCGTCGCGCAGGCGCGGCCAGAAATAGTGCTGATGGTCCACGCGCCCGGTCAGCAGATCGAGGCCGAGCCAGCGCCGGTGGTTCTGGAACGCCGCCGCGGCGGCGACCGGCGGGGTGGCGTGGACGCGGGTGAGGTCCTCGGTGTGGATGAAGCGCGCTGTGGGGACGACCCGGCGGATCGCCGCCATCGCCAGCCGCATCGCCTCCACCTCGTGGACCAGCATGCGCAGGAAGCTGGCTTCGTCGCGGGCGTGCGGGTACCAGTGGCCGTACAGGCCGCTGAAGCGGGCGGTGGTCAGCGGCTCGTTGATCGGCGTCCAGTCCTCGACCCAGGGGTAGCGGTCGGCTGCCCGCGCCGCGAACTCGGCCAGCCCGGCGGGAAAGCCGGGATCCAGGAGGCCGGTGTGCCGGGGCCCGCTGCCGTGGTGCAGCAGGGTGACGATGGGCTTGAGGCCCAGGTCGCGCAGCCGCGCCATCCGCGCGTCGGTCCACGCCCAGTCGCACGCGCCGTCGGGCGCCACCCGCTCCCACAGCACGGGGTAACGGATGCGCCGGATCCCCAGTGTGGCGAAGCGGTCCAGGTCGTCCAGCCGGTGCTCGTGTCCGTTGAGCAAGGTCTGGTCGACGTACGAGTCCCGGATGCGGGCCACGGTGCATTCCAGCCCGCCCCAGATTTCGATCTCCGGCATCGGCGCCTCTTGGTGGATGGCGAAGGAGCGGCGTATGTCCCGGAACGGCGGGCCGCCTGGAAACCGTGCTGCGGTGCGGCCGTTGCGGAGCGCCGACGGACGTACCGCTTTCGAAGGCGGCCGTGGGAGGACCGGCCCGGCGTGCCCATGTAGGGATGTCCCAGCCCCGGAGATCGTCCCGTGTCCCCCGAAACCGACTCGCAGCCGGACCTCGCCACGCCCGATTCCCCGCGCCGCCGCGCGCTTCTGGTGGTCAACACCAAGGCCCGCCAGGGCCGCCGCGCGCTCGACGACGTGACGGAGGAGTGCGCGCGGGCCGGCGTGACCTTGCAGACGGTGGACTGCCCCGACCGCGACGCCCTCGCCGACCTTGTCCGCGCCCGCGCGCCGGAGGTGGACATGCTGATCCTCGGCGGCGGAGACGGCACGCTGAACGCGGCGGCGCCGGGGCTGGCCGACACCGGGCTGCCGCTGGCGATCCTGCCGCTCGGCACCGCCAACGACCTCGCCCGCACGCTGGGCATCCCGCTGGACGTGCGCGCGGCGGCGCGGCTGGCGGTCAGCGGGCGGGTGCGGCGCATCGACCTGGGCGAGGTGAACGGCGTGCCGTACTTCAACGTCGCCAGCATCGGGCTGAGCGTGGAACTGGCGCGTGAGCTGACCCGCGAGATGAAGCGGCGCTGGGGCACGCTGGGCTACGCCGTGGCGGCGTTCCGCGTGGCGAAGCGGATGGCGCCGTTCCACGCCGACATCCGGATCGGTGGCGAGACGCACCGCGTGAAGTCGGTGCAGATCGGCGTCGGCAACGGCCGGCACTACGGCGGCGGCATGACGGTGGAGGAGACGGCGGCGGTGGACGACGGCCGGCTCGACGTCTACAGCATCGACCTGCGCGGCTGGTGGGAATGGCCGTTGCTCTACCCGGCGTTCCGCAAGGGGCGTCAGGGCGCGTGGGAGAACGTCCATACCTGGGACTGCACGGAGGTGGAGATCGTCACCCGTCGTCCCAGGCCGGTGAACACCGACGGCGAGATCACCACGCACACCCCGGCCCGCTTCCGTGTGCGGCCGGGCGCTGTCGCCGTGGTGTGTCCGGATGGAGGCCCGAAGAGAGAGTGAGGTGGAGCGGGCTGTTGGACTCGCACCAACCTGGCCAGCCTGGAAAGCCGGTGCCCATCCTCTGGACCAAGCCCGCCTCACGGGCCCGACTGTGCCGCACCCGCACGGTCCCGCCAACGTTGGCATCGGGGGTAGCCCCTTGCCACCGGATTTCTTTGCGAATCCCTGTTCTTTTTCGCTTGAGCTTGAGGGCGGGGCCGGCTATATCCACGGCCCCGCCGCCGGAAACGGCGACCGGGGATGCGCTCGTGGCGGAACTGGTAGACGCGCTAGGTTCAGGTCCTAGTGGCTGAAAGGCCGTGGGGGTTCGACTCCCTCCGAGCGCACCAACATATCGGGACTCTCTGGGGGGCCATAGCTCAGCTGGGAGAGCGCTACAATGGCATTGTAGAGGTCAGGAGTTCGATCCTCCTTGGCTCCACCATCGTCCCGATGGGTTTTTGTTTGGGTTTGTCTTTAGGTACTTGCATCGGCGGCCAAGCTTCCGTATAAGGCCGCCTCCCATACATGGGTGCGACGCACGGGTACCACGGTGCGGGCGTAGCTCAGGGGTAGAGCACAACCTTGCCAAGGTTGGGGTCGAGGGTTCGAATCCCTTCGCCCGCTCCATGTTTGGGGGATCGTCTAGCGGTAGGACAGCGGACTCTGACTCCGCCAGCCTAGGTTCGAATCCTAGTCCCCCAACCACCTTTTCCTTCCCGGCACCTTCCCCTTTCCGGTCGTGCGTGTACGATGGGTCCATGC